>CASFUJ010000263.1 GCA_949297645.1 uncultured Desulfovibrionaceae bacterium | reverse complement strand
CTGCCTGCGCAGTTCCTTCTTCTTTGCCCCGCCTCACAGAAACCGCGCCTTCGTCATGGATCGCCCATGCATGAAGCCTGCACAAAGACGCGCGCGGCCGCACAGGTCGTGCGCCTTTCTCCGCCCGGACCTTTCCCCGGCTGACGGCTCTCTAACGGCGGGGCAGCTCCATGGACGCGCCCTGCTCCACGGCCGGCGTCGGTTCCTCCGGCTCCGCCTTTTCTCCCGGCATGCCCATGAGAGCGCCGAGCTGGCCCTTGAAAATGATGTGCGTAGCCGTTTCATCCGCCAGCTCGCCGAGGTCCATGAGCCTTTCCAGAAATTCCAGAATCTCCCCCCGACGTTCCTCCACCGACCACTTGAAATCTTCTTCCAGGTTGCCGGATTTCAGGTATTCTTCCAACTCGGCAATATATTTCACATTGAGCATGGCCATCTGCAAACTCCGTTATGTTGCGCCCGGAGGGCATGGAAAGAAACAGGACAAGCCGCCTGCGCATCCGTCATACGCCGTTTCGGCGCCGTGAAAGCACATCGCTCTCCACCATGGCCTGACGCGCCACGGCCACCATCACCGGCCCGGCGATGATGCCCACCGCGCCGAACACGCCGAGGCTGCACACGATGGAAAGCAGCAGCACCACCATGGACACCTCGATGCCGGTTTTCAGAAAATACGGACGCAGCAGGTTGTCCGACCCGGCCACCACGATACCGCCCCAGGTCACCAGCATGAGCGCCTCGCCGAGCGACTGCGTGGCCCACAGATAGACCGCGATGGGCAGCCACACCAGCGCCGTGCCCGCCAGAGGAATGACGGCGGAGAACACGGCCAGAAGTCCCCAGAACGCCGGGTCCGGCACGTTGAGAAAACGCAGTCCCAGACCGGTCAGCGTTCCCTGAATGATGGGCACGAACACGATGCTGATGAACACGGAACGGCTGGCGTTGTGAAGCACTCCCACGAAGCGCTCCACCATGTCCTCATGCTCCGGGAGCATCTGCAGCACCGCCTTGCGTATGGAAGGAGCATATACCACGATAAGGCAGGTGAAAACAACGAAAAGAAACAGCGCCCACACCATGCCCATGGTATCTCCGGCAAGGTTCAGGCCGCGGGAAAGGATGTTCTTGGCCACGGCGTTGACCACGGCGTTGAAGTCGTTTTCCAGCTTGTCGAGATACTCCATGGCGTTGGGAACATTCTCCACGAAAATTCTGTGCGCTTCCCCGGCATAGTAGGAAATGGCGGGAGGAATGGCGTGCCCCGCCTGCCACCACTCGCCGAGCCTTCGCGCTCCTTCCAGCGCCTGGGGAATGACCATGATCAACACGATGGCGATGGGCGTGGCGACGCATATCACCATGCCGACGGAAAAAAAGATGATGGCCGCGGTCTTGGACATTCTCGCCCGCAGCCAGCGGTATATGGGAAGCGTAAGCGCGGCGGTGACGGACGCAATGAAAGCAGTCGTAGGATAGGGGGAAAGCAGGATGAACCAGATGATGACGGCAGCGACGGCAAGACAGCGGGACATGAATCCTCCATGATATCCGAACAAAAAAACGCGGTCACGCGCTGCAAGAGTAATGGGGAAAGAGAGCGATGTCCAGTTCTCCCGGACCGCACGTCCTTGCCTGATTGAGCGAACAAACGACTTGCCTTTAAGTCTGCAATGAGGCAAATCTGAACCTGCGGAAGGAAGCATTCATGCGCCGTTTTTTCCGGTATTTCGACATGGCGGCCTTCTGCATGGTCGCCGCGCCCCTTGCGGAGACCGGATTTTCCTACCGCTGCAAGAAAGACAGGGAACATGAAAAGCGTCACCAAGAAGGAAGCTCTGCTGCAGGCCGCCAAGGAACTGTTCGGCGAGTACGGTTTTGCGGAGACTACCTTTAAAAAGATCTCAGACCGCGCGGGCGTGGCTCTGGGACTGCTCACCCATCATTACGGCAACAAGGAAAAACTTTTTTTCGCCGCCGGAATGGACGTGCTGGAACATTTTCTCAGCGTTCTGCGCGCCGCCACGGAAGACGCGGAGGACGGGCGCACGGGCGTGCTCTGCTTCTGCCGGGCCTATCTTGAATTTTCCATCGACCCGCATACGAACTGGCTCGTGCTCGTGCGCTGCTCGCCCTACAGCGACATGAAGGCCAGCGACGACAGGGAAATCATGCTGCGCAAATTCGCCGAAGTGCATCATCTGCTGGAAATCCAGCTCCAGCGTGGCATCGCCGACGGGTCCATCACGCCGCTCACCCCCGCCGTCACCGCGCAGGTCATCGTGGGGCTCATGGTCGGCGCGAACCGCACAAGAGTGCTCACGCCCTACACCTACGGCTCCTCGCAGAACTTCTACACGGAAACGCTGACTTTTGTCGAACGCGCCATTTCCAGCACTCCCAGGAACTGACATGGAAACCCTCCTCACCGCAAGCCTGCTCGGTCTGGTGGAAGGCCTTACCGAATTTCTTCCCGTCTCCTCCTCCGGTCACCTCATCATCGCCTCGGACCTTCTGGGCTTTTCCGGCCCGCGAGCCGCCACCTTCGGCGTGGTCATACAGGTGGGAGCCATTCTTGCCGTAGTTGCCCTGTACTGGAGGCGCTTTCTCTCCCTTCTGCTGCCGAAGGCCGGCAGCGCCTTTTCCGGCATGCGCGGCATATCGCTGCTCGTGCTGACCACACTGCCCGCGGCCGCCCTCGGACTTCTGCTGCACGACTTCATCAAGACGCTCTTCACCCCCGTCACCGTGGCCGCCGCGCTGATATGCGGCGCGCTGCTCATGCTGACGGTGGAACACCTGCTCGCCCCGAAGCAGGCCGACATGCCCGTGAAAAATCTCGACCAGCTCACTCCCCTGCACGCCATCGGCATAGGCTGCTTTCAGTGTCTGGCGCTGTGGCCGGGGTTCTCCCGTTCCGCATCCACCATCATGGGCGGCATGATTCTCGGCGTAAAACGCGAAATCGCAGCGGAATACTCCTTCATTGCCGCCGTACCCATCATCACCGGCGCCGCCGCCTACGAC
>CASFUJ010000262.1 GCA_949297645.1 uncultured Desulfovibrionaceae bacterium | reverse complement strand
AGGGCCGTTCCATGACGTCCCGGGAATTTTCACGCTTTTTGGAAGGAATGTCCACCGATGCGACGCGCCGTCCGTGCTTTATCGTGGGCGGTCCCTTCGGTCTGCACGACGACGTACGACAGAAAGCCCGGCACCTTATCGCCTTCGGCCCGCAGACGCTGCCGCACGAACTTGCCCGCGTGGTACTTCTGGAGCAGCTCTACCGGGCGGAAACGCTGCTTCGGAACATGCCGTATCATCACGATTGACGGAGCTTCTGGAAAGCTCTGCCGCATGCGGTTTTCCGGCGGTCAGTTTTCCTCGCCCGCCATCCGGCGCAGTTCGGCCGCGCGTGCGCGCGCATCCAGCGGACGGCAGCGTGTGAAGGTTTCGTTGTCGCGCTCTTCCTTGGTGACCTGGAAGTGCTGAGCGGCCCGGGCTGCAAGCTGGGGCCAGTGCGTGATGATGAGAAGCTGTCTGCGCCTGGCCAGTTCGTTCAGACGGTCGGATACGCGGTTCAGCGTGATGCCGCCGACGCCCGCGTCCACTTCGTCGAAAATGAGCGTGGCGTCCTCTCCGGTTCCCTGCACGCCCACCACGGCCAGCAGAAAGCGGGAAAGCTCGCCGCCGGACGCGATTTTATCCAGAGGCTGCGGATGCTGTCCCGGGTTGGGGGCCCACAGCAGCCTGTAGCGGTCTTCCATGCAGGCAGGGCAGATGACCTTGACCTTATCCTCCACCTGCGGCCACAGTTCGTGGGGAGAGCATTCCGGCTCCACATGCACGCGCTCGGAAAATCCCAGACCGGCCAGCTCCTTTTCCAGCAGGGCGCAGAACCTGCTTGCGGCCTCTTTGCGACGGGTATTACATTCTTCAAGTGTTGCATGAAGTTTTTTGGCCAGTTCGCGCTCCTGCTTTTCCAGCCGGTGCAAATCCAGCCCGCAGGCGTCGAGGAAGGAAAGGTTTTCCGTGATTTCATCGCGCAGGCGCAGAATTTCCGGAATGCTGCGGCGCATGCGGCGCTTGAGCTGGGAAAGTTCGTAGAGTCTGGCTTCCAGCTCGTCCGGGTTGTAGTCGCTGCCGGAAGAGGGCGTGGAGCGGAAACGGCGTGTCAGTTCCCGGGCTTCCTCTTCAAAGTTGAGCAGCGCTTCCAGTGATGGGGAAAAGGTGTCGTCCTCCTGGGCAAGAGCGTGCAGCAGTCGTTCCAGCTCCCCGAGAAGCGTGGTCAGACCTGCGTTTTCTCCGCCCAGCATGAGTTCCAGCCCCTGCTCATACTGACCGCGCAGCCTCTCCACGCTCTTCAGTTCGTTGCGGGCCTGTTCCAGCCGCTCCTCCTCGCCTTCCTCCGGAGCCACTTTCTCGATTTCTTTCTGCTGCATTTCCAGAAGCTCACGCTTTTCGCTGAGCATGTCCATGCGCTCCAGCAGTCTTCGCCGCTGCTCGGCCACGTCCCTGAGTTCCCGGACAAGACCGTCCTTTTGCGTGACGAGACTTTTATCGGGCAGGAAGGCGTCGATGAGCGAGGCCTGATAGGAAGGTTGCAGGAGGCGCTGCTGGCCGTGTTGACTGACGTGGAAGAGCAAATCCTGCCGCAGCGCGCGTACGGCGTCCTGCGAGGTGAGAGAGCCGTTCAGAAAGAAGTGACTGCGCCCGGAAGACGCCGAAAGCTCCCGGCGAAGCACCACTTCCTCTTCCCCGTTTTCGCCCTGCCTTGTGAAGAGCGCCTCCACCTGCGCCTTGTCGCGGCCGGGACGCACCATGTCGGTGGTGAGTCTGTCGCCCAGAACGAAATTGATGGCCTTGAGAATGAAGCTTTTGCCCGCGCCGGTTTCGCCCGTGAGGACGTTCATGCCGCTGCCGAACTCCAGTTCCATGTCGTCGATGAGGGCAAGGCCGCGTATGCGCAGATATTCCAACATGTTTTCACCACAAAGAAAGGTTGCGGGCAGAGCCCGATAGCACATCTTTCATTGAAACAGAATAAAAAGTCAAGAATAAATTTAGTTTGTAAATAAATAAAAAATTGAATTCCCGGAGCCCTTCATCGCGGATACGGCGGAAATCAAGTTCCGATACGCTTTGGCGCAGCCGTGGCAATAATGGGAAGGGCGTCGCGCGACATGTCCCCGGGAGGCGAAAAGTCAGGGACCGGCGGGACCTTGAGGAGCAAAGGCGGGCGGAACTGGTACCGGGCAGATTTCTTACGGGGCGCCCTGCAAGGCTGGCGCTGATTTTGTGGACAGGGGGACGGCGCAAGGAAGGGGCTGGGAAGGGCGGAAACGTTCCCGTGGGGAATATGACATGAAAAAGCGCGTCGGAGGCAGACTCCGACGCGCGGAAGAAAACGGAGCAAGTCGGCGTCAGCCTTTCAGTGCCTTGCGGAAGCCTTCGGCGGAGCGCTCGATGACGGCGTCCTCCACGGCGAAGGAGAGCCGGAAGTATCCGGGATAGCCGAAACCGGAGCTGGGAACGGCAAGGACGAGATTCTTCGTGAGGCGCTCCACGATGCCCTTGTCATCCCCGCCGGGAGCTTTCGGGAAGAAGTAGAAGGTGCCCCGGGGCAGGGTGAACTCGTACCCTGCGTCCGCAAGGATGGCGGCAAGGCGGTTGCGGCGGCGGGTGTAGATGGCAAGCGCCTCGTCGGTGGAGGTACCGAGACATTCCGCCATGAGGTACTGACCCACCACCGGAGGATTCACGAAACCGAGCACGCGGTTGGAGAAAATGAGGCCGTCCATGAGTCTGTCGGCCTGCTCCATGGCGGGGTTGACGGCGATGTAGCCTACCCTCTCGCCGGCCATGCCGTAGTTCTTGGCAAAGGAGCTGATGACCACGGCGTATTTGTACAGAGGCAGCGCGGCGGGTACTTCCAGTCCGTCGTAGGCCAGGAAACGGTAGGGCTCGTCGGCGACCAGATAGATGATGCGGCCGATGCGCTTCGAGGCTTCTTCCAGCATGGCCGCAAGGTCGGCGATATCCTTTTTCGTATAGACGGCGCCGGAAGGATTGTTGGGAGAATTGATGACGACGGCGCGGGTACGGGGCGTGACGGCCGCGGCCAGCGCGTCCACGTCGGGACCGAAATCTTCGGCCCG
>CASFUJ010000261.1 GCA_949297645.1 uncultured Desulfovibrionaceae bacterium | reverse complement strand
TTGATTGATAAAAATGCGGCCCTTCCGGACAGTACCGGAAACCGGGCAAGCTGGTATCATCTCAGGCTTGCGAGGAACTGTCAACGGTACCACCTTGCCGTCGGACGACTTCCAAAAAAAACATCCAGACTCTTGACAGCCTGCCGGAAGCCATTAAAAATAAGGACATATTTCTCAGGGCGGGGTGAAAGTCCCCACCGGCGGTGATCCGGCTGCGGCCGGAAGCCCGCGGGCGGCTTTTCATGGGAAGAGCCGCAGATCCGGTGAAAATCCGGGGCCGACGGTAACAGTCCGGACGAAAGAGAATGGAACGCATGTCTTCCCCCTTGCGGAAGACACCCCTCTCTCCTCTCTCACAGTGCCTTATGCCGCCCTGATGCCGGATATTCTCCCAAAGGAGTTTGTCATGCGTCAGCTTTCCATCCTTGAATCCTTCGGTTCCCCTCGTGAACGTGTAGAACGCGCCATCGCCTCCCTCAAACAGGGCAACGGCGTTCTCATCGTGGATGACGAAGACAGGGAAAACGAAGGAGACCTCATCTACGCCGCCGAAACGCTCACCCCCGAGCAGATGGCCCTTCTCATCCGTGAATGCAGCGGTATCGTCTGCCTGTGCCTCACCGATGAAAAGGCCAACGCGCTTGACTTGCCGCCCATGGTGCAGAACAACACCAACAAGAACCGCACTGCCTTCACCGTGACCATCGAGGCTGCGGAAGGCGTGACCACCGGCGTTTCCGCCGCCGATAGAGTCACCACCGTCAAGGCCGCCATCGCCGCCGATGCGAAACCCGAGGATCTTCACCGTCCCGGCCACGTCTTCCCCCTGCGCGCCCGCCCCAACGGCGTACTTGAGCGTCGCGGTCATACGGAAGTCACCGTGGATTTGTGCCGCATGGCCGGATTCACCCCTGCCGGAGTGCTGTGCGAGCTCACCCTCGAAAACGGCACCATGGCCCGTCTGCCCGAAGTGGCCGCCTTCGCCCGCGCGCACAACATGCCGCTGGCCACGGTAGATGACGTGGCGCAGTACCGCATGGAAATGGAAGGCAAAAACTGAGATCGTACGCCGAAGCCCCGCTTCTCTGAAGAAGCGGGGCTTTTTTTGTTGAACGTCCGGGCGGCTTGGGGGGCAAAACGTGTACGTTTTTACCGAAGAATAAAAAAACTCCTTTTGATCTGCAAAGAACAGGGTGCGGGCTGGCAACTGCGCCCCGGACAAACCAAAAGGAGATCTCAATGGGTGACAGAAAAAATTAGCGCAGAAGAAGTCCTTCTGTAAATACTACATAAGGATATTTGCCGAAGAAAACAGCACCGACAGCGTTTCCATGGCAGGAAGAAAAGACCGGCGCTACGATATGCCGGAACGTACGGACGCGCCGCCTCTGCGGCTCCTCCCGTCGTCGGCTTTGAAAGGCCGGACAGGCGCCTGCCGCTGCCGGAGCAGCAGGGAAGCTGCTCCGCTCTTCGTCCCGTTCTCGACTCCATGAGGTCTCGCCACAGGCGCCCCCCCCTTCATGCGTGCGGCAGCATGCCGGATTCACAGCGCCCTATTTCATACGCCCGGCGGCGCCGTCCAGGGCAGCGCGCATGACCATGAAAAAACGCCCCCGACGTGAGCGGAACGTGCGCCAGGAGAAAGGCAGCGCCATCAGCATGAAGGGCAGCGCAAAAGGATGGGCAAGACGCAGGAGATAAAAGCGGGCCCGGATAAAGTCCATATCGTCCTTGGGCGCCAGCTCCGGGTCGTCGGTAATGCGCAGAAACGGCGTCAGGCCCGCCGTGGAACAGTCCATGCGCCGCACGATGGCGCCGGGCGCCCAGTTCAGTGCGTATCCGGCCTTTCTGGCGCGCAGGCCATACTCCACATCCTCATAAAACCCCCGGAACCGCTCATCGAACAGCCCGATATCCTCCGCCATGACACGGGTGATGAGGCAGGAGGCGTCGGAAACATAATCCAGTCTGGCGGCAATTTCCTTTCTGTCGGAAAGTCCGTGCCGCTCCAGTCCTTTGTCCAGCGGAATCTGGTCGCCCGTCCAGCGGCTCCAGCGCCCGCCTGCGGCACATTCCAGCACATCGGAATCCTTCACAAGCTGTGTGGAGCCCACCATGCCTATGGTACCTTTAAGGTCATCATCCTCCAGATGGTGCAGCAGCGCCGCAAGCGCAAAGGACTCCGGCCGGGAGTCGTTTCTCAGCAGCCAGAAGGCATGACATTCCCTGTCGTACAAAAGAAAACGCATACCCGCATTCATGGCGCCGCCTATGCTTTCCGGCTCCTCACTGCGCAAGAGCACAAAAGGCGCAGGCGAGGAATCGGAGCCGTACACTTCCACGGGGGCGGGCAGTCCTGCCTTTTCGGCAAGCTCGCTCCAGCCTTCGAGAATACGGTCGGCCACCTCATTCTCGGAACCGTTGTCACATACCACGATGCGACGCGGCAGCCCGCTTTGCGCATGTACGCATGCAAGACAGGCAAGGGTATTCTTCCAGTCATTGTACGTCAGGATGATGACGCCGACTTCCGTATGCTCCATAATGCTCTCCTTCCGACCAGCGGATGGAAATGAGTTTCCGCAAGCTATAGATATGGCCTGCCGCCGCCCTTCCGTCAAGGCCGTTCTCCGTGTCCGGCAGCAGAATACGAACGCTCGTTTCAAGGGGTCCGGCGGGAACCTTCTCTGCTGTTCCGTATGGGCCGTACGGACATCCCTCGAGAAGGAAAGTGCCCCCTCAAGACGCCGCGCACGCCTGCTTCCATTCTTGGAAGCCTGCGGGTAACCTTCCGACACTCCCGTCCGGCAGCAACAGCAAAAAAGTCAGGAAGGACAGTGCCTCCTGCAAATGCAGGAGCGGAATACTTCACGCATCCGTCAAGAAAGTCACGGTGTTTCCGGAGCCTTGCCGCAGCCCCCCCATTTCGCGGACAAAAGCAATCCCATAACAAAACTTCCCCCGCAACTGAAGCCACGGGGGAAGAAAAGCATTGTCCGCCTCACCGGCAGAACAAATGTCTAGAGCATATGGGCACGCAAATCCGCGCCGTCGCGGGGCGAGAGCATGGCGGGAGCGATGTCGAACAC
>CASFUJ010000260.1 GCA_949297645.1 uncultured Desulfovibrionaceae bacterium | reverse complement strand
TGAAGAGATCGGAAAGATCATCGAGGAGCAGATCCGCAACTACGACCAGCACGTGGAAATGAGCGAGACTGGCACCGTCATGTATGTGGGCGACGGCATCGCCCGCGTGTACGGCGTGCGGAATGCCATGTCCATGGAACTGCTGGAGTTTCCCGGCGGGCTCATGGGCATGGTGCTCAACCTCGAAGAAGACAATGTCGGCGTCGCGCTGCTTGGCGACGATACCGACATCAAGGAAGGCGACCCGGTCAAGCGTACCGGCCGCATTTTCTCGGTGCCGGTAGGTCCTGCCGTGGCCGGACGAGTGCTGAACCCCCTGGGTCAGCCTCTGGACGGACTCGGCCCCGTGGAAAGCACGGAAATCCGTCCCGTGGAGCTCAAGGCTCCCGGCATCATGCAGCGCAAGAGCGTTCACGAACCCATGGTCACGGGCATCAAGGCCATCGACGCCATCACGCCCATCGGCCGCGGCCAGCGTGAACTCATCATCGGCGACCGCCAGGTGGGCAAGACCGCCATCTGCGTGGACGCCATCCTTGCCCAGAAGGGCACGGGCGTGCACTGCTTCTATGTGGCCATCGGCCAGAAGAAGTCCACGGTGGCGCTGGTGGCCGAAACCCTGCGTCAGCACGGCGCCATGGAATACACCACCATCGTTTCCGCCTCCGCCTCGGAATCCGCGCCTTTGCAGTACATCGCCGCGTATTCCGGTTGCACCATGGCGGAATACTACCGCGATAACGGCGAGCACGCCCTCATCATTTACGATGACCTGTCCAAGCAGGCCGTGGCCTACCGCCAGATGTCCCTGCTGCTCCGTCGTCCTCCGGGACGTGAAGCCTTCCCCGGCGACGTGTTCTACCTGCATTCCCGCCTGCTGGAACGCGCTGCCAAGCTCAGCGACGAACTGGGCGCCGGCTCCCTGACGGCTCTGCCCGTCATTGAGACCCAGGCCGGTGACGTTTCCGCCTACATCCCCACCAACGTGATTTCCATCACCGACGGTCAGGTGTTCCTGGAAACCAACCTGTTCAACGCCGGTATCCGTCCTGCCATCAACGTGGGTATTTCCGTGTCCCGCGTGGGCGGCGCCGCCCAGATCAAGGCCATGAAGCAGGTCGCGGGCTCTCTGCGTCTCGACCTTGCCCATTACCGTGAGATGGCCGCCTTCGCCCAGTTCGGCTCCGACCTGGACAAGGACACCAAGGCCATTCTTGATCGTGGTGCCCGCATGACGGAACTGCTCAAGCAGCCTCAGTATCATCCCATGCCCACGGAAGAGCAGGTGGCCTCCATCTTCGCCGCTTCCCGCGGTTTCCTGGATGACATCGAGGTGAAGGATGTGCTGCCCTTCGAAGGCGGCATGCTGGAAATGCTTCGCACCGAAAAGCCCGAAATTCTCGCCGATATCCGGGAACGCAAGAAGCTGGATGAGGATCTGGAAGAGCGTCTCTCCGCGGCCATCAAAGAGTTCAAGGTATCCTTCAAGGCGCGGGGGTAACTCATGCCTTCGTTGAAAGATGTAAAACTCCAGATAGCTGGCGTCGGCAAGACCAAGCAGATCACGAGGGCCATGGGAATGGTCGCCTCGGCGAAGCTGCGCGGCGCTCAGAATCGCATCGAGCGTTTCCGCCCCTACGCGGACAAGTTCGGTGAGATGCTGAGCGACCTTGCCGCCAGAACGGAAGAGGCGGCCCACCCGCTGCTTCAGGTTCACAAGCAGGTCAAGTCGGTGGTCATAGTGCTGCTTTCCTCCGACCGCGGCCTGTGCGGGGGCTTCAACGTCAATCTGATATCCACCGCTCTCGGTCTGGCCCGTACCAAGACCGACGAGGGGATGGCCGTCCGGTTCATCTGCGTGGGCCGGAAGGGCCGCGATGCGGTGCGCAAGACGCCGTACGAGATTATCGAATCGTACGGGGACGTCATGGGTTCCTTCGATTTCCGTCTGGCGGCCCGTCTGGGCGGAAAGGTGTCGCAGCTTTATGAAAGCGGCGAGGCCGACGAAGTGTATCTTGTGTACAGCGAGTTTGCGGGAATGACGCGTCAGGTGCCCACCACCATGGCGCTTCTGCCCGTGACCTCCGCCGCGAAGGATGAGGACGGGAACAAAGCGGCTGCGGAGTGCCTGTACGAACCCGAAGTAGGGGTTCTGCTGGCAGAACTGCTGCCCCGTTATGTGAACGTCCAGATCTATCGCGGGCTTCTCGACAACTCCGCCAGTGAAAACGCAGCGCGCATGGCCTCCATGGACAACGCCACGCGCAACTGCGACGAACTGACCAATTCTCTGACGCTTCTTTACAACAAGACCCGTCAGGCTGCCATCACCAACGAGCTTATCGACATCGTTGGCGGCGCAAATGCGCAGCAAAGCCAGTAGGAGCATTAGGGCATGACAGCAAACAAAGGCCATATTGTGCAGGTCATCGGCGCTGTTGTGGACGTGGCTTTCCCCGAAGGAAAGCTGCCGAACATCCTCAACGCGCTTGAGATCAATAATATCAACAACCCCAACGCCACGGACCTCGTCTGCGAAGTCGCCCAGCACCTGGGCAACAACGTAGTGCGCACCATCGCCATGGACAGCACCGACGGCCTGGTTCGCGGCATGGAAGTGGTCGATACCGGCAAGCCCATCATGACCCCTGTGGGCAAGGCTGCCATCGGCCGCATCCTGAACGTGGTGGGCAAGCCCGTGGACGGCCTCGGCCCGATCGAAACGGACAAGTACTTCCCCATCCACCGTCCCGCCCCCGAGTTCACCGACCTGAATACCAAGGTGGAACTCCTTGAAACCGGCATCAAGGTCGTGGACCTGCTCATCCCCTTCCCCAAGGGCGGCAAGATCGGTCTGTTCGGCGGCGCCGGTGTGGGCAAGACCGTTATCCTCATGGAGATGATCAACAACATCGCCAAGCAGCACGGCGGCAACTCCGTGTTTGCGGGCGTGGGTGAACGTACCCGTGAAGGCAACGACCTTTATGGCGAACTCAAGGAAGCCGGGGTTCTGGAGCGCGCCGTGCTTGTTTACGGCCAGATGAACGAGCCCCCGGGAGCCCGTGCCCGCGTGGCCCTCACCGCCCTTGCGTGCGCCGAG
>CASFUJ010000259.1 GCA_949297645.1 uncultured Desulfovibrionaceae bacterium | reverse complement strand
GCTGCGCTTTACGCGGAAATACGGCCGTATCGCCGTGCATGCCACCTGCTCCACGCGGAGCATGGGACTGACGGATTCCATGCTGAGCGTGGCCGGGCTCTGCGCGCGCGAGGTGGTGCTGCCCGAGGGCATTTTCTGCTGCGGCTTTGCCGGAGACAAGGGCTTTACCCATCCCGAGCTCAACGCCGCGGCGCTCTCCTCCCTGCGCGGGCAGGTCGAGGACTGCGAGGCCGCCTTCAGCACGTCCCGTACCTGCGAGGTGGGACTCACCCTGCACAGCGGTCTTTCCTACCGCAGTATTCTCTACCTCATCGACGAGTGCAGCGATTCCCTTTTTCCGTTGTGAGTCGCCGTTTTACGGCGTTACGGCTTGACAGCGCGCCCTCCCGGCCGCTAGGACAACAAAGAGCGGTCTTTCCCGTGCGGAAGGCCGGATTGCAACCATTCCACAGGTGATTTTCAAGATGGACAAGAGTATGGACAACGGGGCCGTGGTGACGACGGAAAACGGAGACATCGTCGCCAGCGCGGAAGAACAGGCCAGAGCGCAGGCTCTGGTGGAGGAAAAGGACAGCGAATCGAGAACCCGGCAGTTTCAGGGGATGTTCGCCCATGTGGTGGCCGTCATCTGCGTGGTGTTTTCCCTCTTTCAGCTGTATGCGTCCGTGTTCGCCACCATGGACGCCATGAAGCTGCGTTCCTTCCACATCATCTTTCTGCTGGTGCTCGCCTCCTTCATGTATCCGGCGCTGCGCCGTGAAAAGCGGAAGAGAAGGCTGCCTACGCTGTGGGATATCGTATGCGTGGGCGCAAGTCTTTACGCCTTCGGTTACCTCATCCTGCATTACGACGCCATCGCCATGGGCGGCGGCTGGTTCACCACGCAGGACTATGTGGTGGCGGGCATCGGCGTGCTCGTGGCCTTCGAATGCGCGCGCCGCGTGGTGCCGAACCTCGCCGTGCTGGCCCTCGTGTTTCTCATTTACGCCTTCCTCGGCAAGTATCTGCCCGGAGCCTTCGGGCATGTGGGCTTCTCCCTCACGCGCGTGCTCGACCACATGTTCTGGGGCAGTCAGGGCCTGCTGGGCGTGGGCGTGGGCGTTTCGGCCACCTATGTGTTTCTTTTCGTGCTCTTCGGCGCGTTTCTGCGCATCAGCGGCTTCAGCGAATTCATCAACGACCTCGCCCTCACCCTCGTGGGACGCACCGCGGGCGGCCCGGCCAAGGTCTCGGTCATCGCAAGCGCGCTCATGGGCATGATAAACGGCAGCGCTCTCGCCAACGTGGCCACCACCGGCGCCATCACCATTCCCCTCATGAAGAAGACCGGCTACAAGGCCGAGTTCGCCGGAGCCGTGGAGGCCGTGGCCAGCACGGGCGGTCAGTTCGCCCCGCCCATCATGGGCGCGGTGGGCTTCATCATGGCCGAATTTCTGGGCGTGAGCTACACCAAGGTCATGCTTGCGGCCGCCATTCCCGCCTTCCTCTATTATCTCGCCCTCATCATGGCCGTGCACTTCGAGGCCAAGAAGCTCGGCCTCAAGGGGCTCTCCAAAGAGTACATCCCCGACGCCGTCGTGGTCATCAAAAAGCGCGGGCACCTCATCATTCCCCTTGTGGCGCTCATGGCCATCATGCTCATGGGCTACACGCCGCTCTTCGCCGCGGCCGTGGCCATCTTCGCCACCGTGGCGGCCTCGTGGCTGTCCAAAGAGACCCGCATGGGCCCGAAACGTATTCTTCAGGCGCTGGAAGAGGGCGCGAAGGGCGCCGTGGGCGTGGGCGTGTCCTGCGTCATCATCGGCATCATCATAGGGTCCGTGTCCCTCACGGGTCTCGGCCTCACCTTCGGCTTCCAGGTGCTCAAGTATGTGGGCGAGGGGCAGCTCTACCTCGGCGGCGTGTTCGTCATGGTCATGAGCACCATTCTCGGCATGGGCGTGCCGGGTGTGGCGGCCTACGTCATCGTGGCGGCCGTGGCCGTGCCCGTGCTCACGGGCGTGGGCGTGGAGCCCATGGGCGCGCATATGTTCTGCCTGTTCTATGCGTGTCTTTCCAACATCACGCCTCCCGTGGCCATGTCCTCCTATGTGGCCGCAGGCATCGCCAACTCCAACGAGACCAGGACCTCCCTCATCGCCGTGCGTCTCGGACTTACCGGCTTCATCCTGCCGTTCTTCTTCCTCAATAATCCGCTGCTGCTTTACAGCTCGGCAAATCCCGCGCTCTCCACGGTGTGGGCGTTCATCACCGCAAGTTTCGGCGTGTGCGCTCTGGCCGTGGGTCTCGAGCGCTGGCTCTTCGGGCCCTGCACCTGGCTGCAGAGCCTCATGTTCATCGCAGGCGCGGTGCTCACCATCGACCCGGGCCTCTCCACCGACGCCGTCGGCATCGCCGTCATCCTCGCGGCCGTCGTGCTCAACCGCCGTTCCACGCGCCGCGCCGACGGCGCTTCCGCCGCGGCCGTCTGACAAGAGTTTCTCATCCTTCCTCCCCTCACGGGGAGGAGGGCAACTTTCAAAGGTTCAGGAGTATCTTATGTACGGTAAAGCCCTTCTTTCCCTGCTGGCCGCCGTATCCATGGTGTTTTCCGCCATGGAAGCGGGTGCCGCCGACCGCGCGCCCGTGACCATCAGCATCCCCACCGCGGCCACCACGAGCACGCTGTACCCCATCGGCGCGGCCCTCGGCAACCTGTGGAGCACCAGGCTTCCCTATGTGAAGGCCAGCGTGCAGTCCTCCAAGGGCGGCGTGCAGAACCTCCAGCTGCTCAGCATGAAGGACGCCCAGGTGTCCTTCGCCATCACCAGCATCACCTATCAGGCTATGAAGGGCCTTGACATGTTCAAGGGGCATGAATACCCCGACGTGCGCATCATCGCGGGCCTCTACTACAACCCCAACCAGGTCATCGCCCGCGCCGACAGCAACGTGAATTCCCTCAAGGACTTCAAGGGCAAGGTCTTTGCTCCGGGCGTGGCCGGCGGCACCACCATCGGTGAAACGCAGGTGCACTTCAAGGCCGCGGGCCTTGCCTACCCCGGCGACATAAAGCCCCAGTACGTCGGCCCCGCCGAAGCGGGCGATCTCATGCGCAACAAGCAGATCGACGG
>CASFUJ010000258.1 GCA_949297645.1 uncultured Desulfovibrionaceae bacterium | reverse complement strand
CAGGCGCGGCTCATGAGTTCCGCACCCAGCAGATACAGGCTCCGGGCGTCTTCGCCGAAAAGGTCGAATTTGGCAATGAGGTCGCCGGTCTGTTTTTCTTCCTCGCCCTGTTCGGCGATGAACCATTCCAGAAACTGGCAGGTACGGAAGTCGTCGGCATCACGGGCTTCCCGGTAAAGAGCGTGAATGAGCGCGGTGATGCGCTCTTCGTGTCTGAGAGTGGCGGCAAGGGGTTCCCTGTTATCCGTGAAACCTGCGACAGGAGCCGCGATGGGAGCAAATTCCACGACTATCCTGTTGTTCAGAAGATAGTCCAGAATTTTCCGGGCATGGTTCTGTTCTTCCCGGGCCTGTACGTTGAACCAGTGGCTGAATCCGTTCAGACATCTGCCCTGATAGAATCCGGCAATGGCCAGATAAAAGTAGGCGGAATAGAGTTCCTGGTTGAGCTGTTCCTTCAACAATGCTTCTACCTGTGCGTCCATGAGTTCTCTCCCTGAGTTGCCGGGCGGCGCGACATGCGCTTTTCCATGTCATAATATAGAGTATTTTCAGGGTGTTGTCATGCTCAGACAGAAAAAACTCATGCCCTGACGACGTATCTTCCCGTGGTCTCATGATATCGGCAATGTTTCCGGCGAGTTTTCTGTCTTTGTCCACAAGGATGGTTTTTTCTGCCGCAGTTCGTGCATCTGGTCATGAATATGTCAGTCTGCGAATCATGCGTTCTTTATGAAGAGTCTTTTAGGAGGGAAGTGACGCTTTCCGGTTGTCGGATGACCATAAGAAGAGGCATGCCGAGGCGTCCTTTGTCCGGTCTTTGCCGCGGGTCGGAAAGGGCGGGGAGACGGCGCAGGTTTTCTGCCGCCCTTTGACGCAGAAGAAAATAAGGCATACACCAGAACAGATTCCTTTTTCCTGTTTTCAAGGTGTTGTACGATGGCGCTTTTTACCGGACTTCCCGATTCCAAGAGGAACGTTCTGCTTTTCATGGCCATGCTCAATTTCGGTTCCACCGTGGCCATGCAGGGCTGGACCATGTTGTATAATAACTTCGTGGTCAACTATGCCGGGCTTACCCCTGCGCAGAGCGGCCTTGTGCAGGGCCTGCGCGAGCTGCCCGGGCTGCTCGGCGTGACCCTCATCTTTTTTCTGTTTTTCATGAAGGAACACCGGCTGGCCGCCATCTCGGTCATGGCGGCGGGACTCGGTACCATGCTCACCGGTTTCTTCCCCTCCTTCGTGCCCATCATCTTCACCAGCATGCTCATGTCCTTCGGTTTCCACTATTTCGAGGCCATGAACAATTCCCTGGCCATCCAGCATTTCGACTTGAAGCAGACGCCCATCGTCATGGGACGCCTTCGCGGGCTGGTGGCCGGCGGCAGTCTCATGATTTCCATCTTCGTCTTTCTCTTTTCCGAGAAGCTGAGCTTCGTCTGGCTGTTCTTCGTGCCCGGCGCCGTGGGTCTTCTGCTCGGCTTCTTCAGTCTTGTGCATCCGCTGACGGGCAGCCGTCCGCCCGTGCAGCGCAAAAGGATGCTGCCGCAGAAGCGCTACTGGCTGTTCTATGTGCTCAATCTTCTCATGGGCGGCCGCCGCATCGTGTTTTCCGTGTTCGCCGTCTTCCTCATGGTGGAGCAGTTCGGTTTTTCGGTGCGCAGCGTCTCTCTCATGTTCATGTTCAACTATACGGTGAACTGGCTCTTCAATCCCATGGTGGGCAAAATCATCAACAGACTCGGTGAACGCAGGCTCATGACCATCGAGTACATCTCGGCTTTCGTCATCTTCATGGGGTACGCCTGGACCAGAAACGAGTACCTCATCGTTCTGCTTTATGTGTTCGACAGCCTTACCTTCAACTTTTCCATTGCGGTGCGCACCTTCTTCCAGAAAATCGCCTTTCCCGAGGACGCCGCCCCCAACATGGCCATAGCCCAGACCATCAACCATATCCCCGCAGTGACCATTCCCGCCCTCGGAGGCTGGATGTGGACGCATCTTGGCTATCAGTCCGTGTTTCTTTTCGGCGCAGGCATCACGGTGTGCTCGCTTTTGCTGGCGCAGCTGGTAGATAGGGAGATTCGCATGAAAAATACGGAAGCTCGTGCAGGGAGGTGATATGAACAGGGATTTCTGGGCCATGGCTACAGGACGCATGCCCGCGGACGTGCGCATCGACAACGTGCGCATCGTGGACGTGTTCAACGGAGAGATTCGCGAAGGCTCGGTGAGTTTCGGACGGGGACGCATACTCGGCTTCAGCCGCTTCGAGGCGCGCACGGTGGTGGACGGTAAAGGCCGCTGGCTTCTGCCGGGATTCATCGACGGACATGTGCACATCGAATCCTCCATGCTCTGCCCGGCCCGTTTTGCGGAGCTGGTGCTGCCTTTCGGTACGACGACCATCATGGCGGATCCGCATGAAATTGCCAACGTGAAGGGCATGGACGGCATACGCTACATGCTGGAGGCCTCGCGTGATCTGCCGCTTGATGTGCGCATCATGCTCTCTTCCTGCGTGCCCGCTCTTCCCGTGGAGGATGCCGGGGCCGTGCTTTGTGCGGACGACATCGCCCCGCTTCTTGCCGACGACAGGGTGGGCGGTCTTGCGGAAATGATGAACGTGCCCGGCCTTCTGGCCGGAGATTCCGACGTTCTGGAAAAGATGGAAAGGACGCTGGCGGCCGGAAAGGTGATAGACGGCCATTCTCCGCTGGTTACCGGCAGGGATTTGGAAGCCTGCGCCGCTCTCGGCGTGAGTACCGACCATGAGTGTACCACGGAAGCGGAGCTCCGGGAGCGCGTGGCCTGCGGCATGTATGTGCTTCTGCGCGAAGGCTCGGCCTCGCGCGATCTGCTGAAACTTCTGCCCGCCCTGACGCCGGAGAATCAGCGCCGCTGCCTGTTCTGCACCGACGACAGACAGCCTGCCGATATTCTCGCACGCGGCCATATCGTCAATAATGTGCGCATGGCCGTGCAGTACGGACTCGACCCCGTAAGCGCGGTGCGCATGGCCACGCTGAACGCCGCGGAATGCTATAACCTGCGCGACAGGGGCGGTATCGCCCCGGGTCGCCGTGCCGACCTTGTGCTGGTGGAGGACCTTCGGGATTTCCGGGTG
>CASFUJ010000257.1 GCA_949297645.1 uncultured Desulfovibrionaceae bacterium | reverse complement strand
CCGATTACCTGTCCGACTGCATTCCGGGCAGCAGTCTCCGGCGGGAACAGCAGGAACTCACGCGCCTTCTCACCTCCCGCCACCGCGGCGTGACGGACTTCTTCACCATGAACACCGACAGCATCCGTCAGACCATGGAAAGCACCACGACCACCATGCGCCTGCTCATCTCCTGCATCGCCTTCATCTCGCTTCTGGTCGGCGGCATAGGCGTCATGAACATCATGCTCGTGTCCGTCACCGAACGCACCCGGGAAATCGGCGTGCGCATGGCCATCGGCGCACGGCAGTTCAACGTGCTGCAGCAGTTTCTCATCGAGGCCGTGCTCATCTGCGTCATCGGCGGCGTAGCCGGAGTGCTGGCTTCCGCCGGCATAGGCATGGTGTTCAACGCCTTCATTCAGGATTTTCCCATGTCGTTTTCCACGGCCTCCATCGTGCTGGCCATCACATGCTCCACCCTTATCGGCGTCATCTTCGGATACATGCCGGCCCGCCGCGCCTCCACGCTCAACCCCGTGGACGCGCTCGCCCAGGAGTGATTATGAAATCTCTTCCCCTGCTCTGCGCCGCGCTGCTTCTCCTCTCAGGCTGCGCGGGACGCGACTACCGGATTCCCGACGAAGGCATTCTGAGCGAAAGCCGTATAGAGGAGCTTTATCACATCGACCGCGAGTGGTGGACGCAGTACCGCGACGAAGCGCTGAACAGACTGGTGGCCACGGCTCTTGAGCGCAACATCGACCTCGCCCGCAGCGCCATTACCGTGAACCGCGCCCTCTATCAGGCAAGACAGCTCGGCGCCAATCTCGTGCCCTCCTTCTCCGGCTCGGGCGAAGCCTCCTCGCGCACCAGCATGGACAGCGGCGACGCCTCGCGCAGTTACAGAGCCAGCTTCGGCCTCTCCTACGAACTCGACCTCTGGGGCCGCCTGCGCGATGCCGCTTCTGCGCAGGCCTGGGAATATCAGGCCACCACGCAGGACCGGGAGAGCGCGAAACTCGCTCTCATCAACAGCGTGGTCAACACCTGGTACAACCTCTCCTACACGACCCGCGCGCTGGAACTCTCCCGCGAGAGTCTGAACTACTATGAAAGGCTGTTTTCCATCGTGCAGGAGCAGTTCCTCGCTGGAAAAACCGACGGACTGGACCCTGCGCAGACGCAGCAAAGCCTGCTTTCCCAGCGCGCCACGGTGCTCTCGCTGGAAAATCAGCTCGAAGAACAGCGCCGTACCCTGCGCGACCTTCTGAACCTGCGGCCGGATGAACCGCTGGAACTTTCCCTGCCCGACCTTCTGGCCGTGAACGTGCCGGACGTGGATCTGAACGTGCCCGTCTCCGCCCTCGGCGCGCGGCCCGACGTGCGCGCGGCAGAGTTCCGTCTGCTCTCCTCCTTCCGCAATCAGGAGGCGGCCAGAGGCGACCTCTTCCCCAGTCTGAGCATAGGCGGCACGCTCGGCCTTTCGGCGGCATCGGCCACAGATTTCTTCTCTTCGTCCTTTTTGAGCGGCCTTGTGAACCTGAGTCTGCCGTTTCTGGACTGGAATCGTGTAAAATGGAACGTGAAAATCGCTCAGGCGGACTTCGAGGACGCCGCCCTCGCCTTCCGGCAGAGCGTCACCTCGGCGCTCAACGAGGTGGCCCTGTATTACTTCTCACTGGGCAACTCGCGGCAACAGTTTGAAAACATACAGAAAAAGTATGAAGCCGACCTTCGTGTGGAAGCCTATCGCAAGACCCGTTACGAACAAGGCGCTGATGAACTCAAGGATTATCTGGAAGCTTTGAAGGCCTGCAACGATTCCCGGCTTTCGGTGCTGGAGCGCAAATACGCGGTCATATCCTCCACGAACGCCGTCTGGCAGGCCATGGGAGGCCGTATTTTCAGCCGATAGATAATTTCTTCATGAGATTGACCTTTCTCGCTTTTCAGCAGAGAATCGCCCCATCTGATTCATATGTCGGGTGAGGCGATTTTCTTTTTCCGTCCCCTCTGAGATATAAGGAACCCCCATGAGTACCTTCCGCAACCTCTCCTACGCCCTGCTCTTTCTCTGCGTCCTTTCGCTGGTGATGATCTTCCCCTTCTCGCGGGCAAGCTACAGCATGACCACCTTTTCCTGGCTCGGCGTGTTCGTGGCCGTGTTCGCCGTCAGTCTGGTGGCGCTCATCGCCTCGCTGACCATGTACTTTCACTCCAAAAACACGGCCATCACGGTTCTGAAGCGCCGCGGCGGCCGCGTCTATGCGGAACTTCTGCATCACAAGACCCTGCTCATCAGCGCCATGGACGGGGACAAGCACGTTTCCGACTGGGACAACTATCTGTATCATCCCGATGAATTTCCCCGCATCAAGCGCTTCCTCGGCGAGGAATACTTCCTGCTGCTCTCCTGCGATTCCTTCTTCTGCAACTCCAAGGCGGCCGACGCCTACAACGTCTTCCGGACGCTGCACGACGATTTTTCCGACTTCATCCGCTCCGTGTCCTATGACCGTATCGAATGCGCCAAATTCAAGAAGCTGTATGCGCTCAAGACCGGCCGCGAAATGACTTCCGCCACGCCTGAAGAGGAATTCGAAAGCGACGACTTCAGAGAAGCCTACGAGGCGCTCATCGCCTCCAACGAACAGGCGCTGAACACCGTGGACGGACTTCTCACCAAAATCGAGAACTACGAGCGCACCCTGGACAAATACTACAGCGCCGGTATCTCCTGGACCACCACCAAGAAGAATCTGGAAGCCCGCTATCAGGTCTGGCTGCACGCCACGGAAGTGTAAACCGCTTCCCGCGGCCGGTACCTGCCTCCGGCCGCCTCCCGCCTTTCCCTCCTGCCCGCCCGGCCGACGCCGCGCGGGCTTTTTCTTTGACCGTCGCCCGGGCAACCGCCCGCTTCACATCGTCCCGACGTCGGGCCCGGACACCGCCTGCCGCCATGCCGAACATGACGAAGATAGGCGAAGGCGCGGCTGTCCCTCCCCCCGCCCGGCCGACGCCGCGCGGGCTTTTTCTTTGACCGTCGCCCGGGCAACCGCCCGCTTCACACCGTGCCGACGTCGGGCCCGGACACCGCCTGCCGCCATGCCGAACATGACGAAGATAGGCGAAGGCGCGGCTGTCCCTCCCCC
>CASFUJ010000256.1 GCA_949297645.1 uncultured Desulfovibrionaceae bacterium | reverse complement strand
TATCCGGGCCGAGTATTTTCTTTTCGATTTCATCCTGCGTTCTCTGCGCAGTCATTTCGTGGACCTTGCCGGACGCAACGCGGATGTGGTGCTCTCAAGCCGCCTCATCGACAAGGTGCTCTCCATGCGCATGGATGCGCGGCCCGAATCCACGGGAGCGCTGGTGAACAACCTGCGGGAATTCGAGTCGCTGCGCGAGTTTTTCAGCTCCACCACCTTTCTCGCCTGCATCGATATTCCCTTCCTTGCACTGTTTTTCGTGCTGCTAGCCTTTATCGGAGGCCCCCTTGTGGCGCTGCCGCTTGCCGCCATGCCCGTGCTGCTCGGCATGGGTGTGTACTGGCAGACGGCCGCACGAAAAAGCGCGGAAAAGAGCTACCGCCACAGCATGCAGAAGAACGCCCTTCTGGTGGAAATGGTGAACGGCCTTGAAACCGTGAAGGGCTGCATGGCCGAAAGCCGCATGCAGCGCCTTTGGGAGGCCGTGGCCGGCATTTCAGCCCAGTCCTCCAACGAGGCGCGCAAATACAGCACCCGCGCCGTTACCTTCGCCACCTTCGTCACACAGATTGTCACGGTTGGCATGGTCATCTGGGGGGTCTATCGCATCGGGGCGGGTGAGATGACCATGGGTGGTCTCATCGGCTGCAACATTCTTGTGGGCCGCATCATGGCCCCGCTGCTTCAGCTCGCTTCCCTTCTCACGCGGCTTCAGAATTCCCGCGTGTCGCTGAAGGCCCTCGACACCCTTATGGAACTGCCTTCGGAAAACCAGGACGAATCGGCCTGCATGGATTTCGGCTCGCTGGAGAGCGAGTTCGTGCTGGATAACGTGAGCTTCGCCTATCCCGGTGCGCAGGTGCCGGCCCTCGACGGCGTTTCCCTGCGCATACGCCCGGGCGAGAAGGTGGGCGTCATCGGCAAGATGGGCTCGGGTAAAAGTTCTCTGGGCAAGCTTCTCATGGGACTCTATCAGCCGAAGGATGGCTCAGTGCTTTTCGGCGGCGTGGACATACGCCAGCTTGCTACGGCAGATTTGCGCAGCAGGGTGGGCTTCCTGCCGCAGGAGGTCATTCTTTTTTACGGCAGCGTACGCGACAACATCGCCCTCGGCGACCCCACCATCAACGACCATCTCATCCTGCGCGCTTCCGCCATTTCCGGCGTGGCCGACTTCGTCAGACGCCATCCCGCTGGCTACGGTGCTCAGGTGGGCGAACAGGGCCGCAACCTTTCCGGCGGACAGCGGCAGGCCGTGGGGCTGGCCCGCGCCCTTGTGCGCGACCCGGACGTGCTCATTCTCGACGAGCCCACCAGCAACATGGATGTGGAGTCCGAACGCCTTGTGCAGCTTCGCCTCGCCCCCGTGGTAAAGGACAAGACGCTCATTCTCATCACCCACAGGCTCAGTATGCTGCGCATCGTGGACAGACTCATTGTCATGGACGCGGGCAAGGTCATCATGGACGGACCGCGTGATAACGTGCTGCATGCCCTTCAGACAAAACATGCCCCGGCTGGGACGAAACCTGCGGAAGCCGGAAAGACAAAGTCCGCCATGTCCCGGCAAGCCGCGGCGGAGCGCGCATCTTCTGCCGGAGCGGAGGTGAATACCGCTTCCTCCGCGCAGGCGAGGAGCGGAAACGTTGCGGCAACATCCCCCGCCGTATCTTCCGGAGAAAAGGCCGGGGGAGAGAAGGGACCGGGGGGAAATCTCGTGCGGAACATGCCCTCCGTCACTCTGCGTCCGGCAAAGCCCGCGGGGCAGATGGAGCAGGGCGGACATCCCTCCGTACCGACCTTGCGCGTTTCCGCCGCCGGGAGGAAGCCCCTCGGAACGTCGCCCGCCGGGGACGGAAACAGAGCGGAACCCTCTGCTGTCGTCCGTTCCGTGCGTCCCCCGGTACGGGAGACTGCGGACGGAGCCGCGGAGCGGCCGGAAGCGGCCGTAACTCACAGTACAGATGAGCGTTGCCATGGATGACAATAAAAAAATGACGGCCGGACGGCCGGAGCTTCCTCCGGAATTCGGCGGCGCCGCGCCCGGGGCACAGGGGCAGACTTCGCCTGAGCCGAAGGCTGCCCGCAGTCTCTTTGAGCCGGTATCTCTTTCCAGCAGACTCCTTCCCGAGGATCTGCCCTATGCCTCCGAGGTGGAAGCAGCGCTGGCGCGCCGTCCCACCAGAAGGGCGCGCTGGCTTTCTCTCGGGGTGTTCGCTTTCTTTGTGGTCTTTCTGGTCTGGGCGGGCTTTGCCATGCTTGACGAAGTCACCCATGCGGAAGGACAGGTGGTGCCTTCCTCGCGCACGCAGATTATCCAGAACCTCGAAGGCGGCATTTTGAGCGAAGTGACCGTGCACGAAGGGCAGATTGTGGAGAAAAATGATGTTCTCGCCCGCCTGAATAACGAGATGGCGGAAAGCAATCTGCGCGACATGCTCTACAAGGCCATGGAAAACCTCATCTCCATCCGCCGACTGCGTACCTCGGTTTCAGGAGGGGAACTGACCTGGCCTGAGGATACGCGCGCCTTTCTGGAGCGCGGCACGGGCTATCCTTTGACGGAAGAGCAGGTCGAGCAGGGGCGCAGGCTGATAGCGGTGCAGGAGGAGACCTTCGCCGTGCAGCAGCGTCAGCGCGAATCCGAGCTTCAGGTGCTCATGGCGCAGGCGGAGCAGCGCCGTCAGGAGGTCAAGGAACAGCTTGCCCGCAAGGCGCAGCTTGAAAAGAGCCTTTCGCTCATACGGCAGCAGCTTGCCATGGCTGCTTCCCTTCTGGAAAAGCGCAGTTATTCGCGGGCTCAGTACCTGGAGCTGCAGGAACGTTCCGTGCAGACACAGGGCGAACTCAACACGCTGGAAGTGTCCATTCCCGCCGGAACGAACGATGTGACCCGCAACATCATCCTGAAAGAAGACCAGACCAAGCTGGATGAAGTGGTCGTGACGGGTATCTTCAACAAGCCGCGCGAAAGCTACACCGGAGCCGCCACCTCCTTCACCCGCAAAGAGTTGGAAGCAGCCGGCAACCAGAACCTGGCCACCATGTTGCGCAACCTCGACCCGAGCTTCAACATCATGGACGACATCTCCATCGGTTCCGACCCGAACAGCCTGCCGAGCATCACCGTGCGCGGTGCCTC
>CASFUJ010000255.1 GCA_949297645.1 uncultured Desulfovibrionaceae bacterium | reverse complement strand
CGGACTTTTTGACGGCCCCGTCGGCGCGGCGACGACGCTGGGCAAAATGGCGGCCGTGGCGGCGGAACCCATCGTCGCCTGCGGCATGGACAGGGCCGGGAACCGGCTCGGCAACAGAACGGGCGGGCTGCCCGACTGTTTCATGAGAGGAGAGTGATGGCAAATTTCGTTCCTCAGGTATCTGCCTCCACGCCTGCGCAGATGATTGCTCTGGCCGTGGGCGTCAATGCCGCCCTCCGGGGCGACACGGCGAACATAGGAAGAGTGACGTGTGCCGCGGGAGAAACATCGGTTACGGTCAAGGACAGCCGTTGCCGGGCGGGGCGGCTTGCCATGCTCATTCCGCTGGACGCGGCGGCCGCTTCCGCCGTGTGGTGGCTCTCCGACATGACCCGCGGCAGCATGACCTTCAGCTTCGCCGCGGCTCCGGGAGCGTGTTCCTTCGGATGGGCGCTCATCGGCGACGGCGGACAACAGGAGGAAATCATGCTCTAGCAGGGCCCGTCAGGGCGTTGCAGGGGGCATGTCGGCTCCTTCCCTTCCGGTCTTTGCAAACGCCGGGAGGGAAGGGGAGGTCAGCCCCCCCGGACATGGGGAAAAGACGCCCCTTTCCCGGAAGGACCGGGGCGCACGGGGCCGTCCTGAAAGCCGGGGTCTTAAACTACAGAGGTAGCTTGATGAACATGAATGGACTGTATCAGCGCAGGTTTTTCCCGAATACGGCTGCTCCGGCCATGCAGGTGGCGGCATCTCAGGGCGCAGGCGGTGCCGTGCCTCGCGGCGCGTCTGCATCCATGCCGCAGCAGGAACAGGGTATCGACGTCGCGCAGCTCGGCGGGCTGCTCGGAATGATAAAGAACGGCATGACAGGAGGCAGTGAGGGCGTTTTCAATGAGTCTGTCATGCCCGGCGTCGGGCAGTCCCTTGCCGCAGGCGGCGGAACGGCAGCGCCTGCCGCAGGCAATCTCGGCGCAGGCGTCCCGTCCGGCGGCACGGGACTCGGTTTTGATGTGTCGGATTTGAAACATATCCTCGGTGGCCTCGGCGGCTTTGGGGCGTAGCTATGGGCGAGTTTGCAAAAATCTACAAAACCGACCTCTCCGACCGCGCGCTCATGCAGTTCTGGGCCATGGTGCGGGCCGCAGGACGCGACAGGGCCGTCACCTACTGCATGGAACCGACCGACGGCCCCGCCTTCTGCCGCTGGATGCGCGAGGACGACGTGCATCCGTGGATCGTGCTTTTCAGGGGCGTTCCGTGCGGTTTCTACTATCTGACGGATGTTCAGGGCAAAAGCGCGCGCGTCCATTTCTGCGCGCTTCCTCTGGGCACGCGCAGGACGAAGGGAAGAATTCCCGCCGTGGTGGGGTTCGGCCTGTTCTCGCTCGGCTCGCTGCTCTGGGAAAGGAACGAAAGCGGCTCCTTCCGGCTCGATACCATCATCGGCGTGACGCCGGTATGCAACACAGAGGCCGTCAAGTTCATTCACAAGGTCGGCGCGCAGGATATCGGCGTGGTTCCCGGCGCGTGCTGGTACTACGACACCGGAGAGAACGTGCCCGGGCTGGTCACGGTGTACACAAGAGAAACGCTGCCCGCATGGACGGCGAAACTGTAGGAGGACAACATGGGCGGAAAAGGCGGCGGAAGCAGCACCACGGTACAGAAGGCGGACCCGTGGAGCGGGCAGCAGCCGTATCTCAAGGATATTTTCGAAGAAGCGCAGAAGCTCTATCAGAACGGGGGGATGGCTCCGGACTACTATCCCGGCCAGACCGTGGCCGACCAGTCGCAGTGGACGCAGGATGCGCTTCAGATGCAGGCGGACAGAGCGCAGAACGGCAGTTCCCTCATCGACAATGCGGGAAACGCCATGAACAACATCACCACAGGCGGAGCGCTGGCGAACAATCAGGGGCTCAATACCCTGAATCAGCTCTCTCAGGAGGACAATCCCTATGTGGATGAGCTGTACAACAGGGCGAACGCTCAGGCGCAGTCTGCCGTAAACGGCAACTTCAGCGCCGCGGGCAGGTACGGCTCCGGCGCGCACGCCGCGGCCTCGGCGGACGCGGCGAACAATCTCGCTTCGCAGATGTATTCCGGCCTGTGGGACAAGAGGGCGGACGCCGCCGCTTCCGCCGGACAGCTTTACAACACGGGCATCGGCCAGCAGGTGGTGGCCGGGCAGACCGGTCAGAGCCTCGCCAATCAGGCCTATACGGATGCGGCCGCTCTTTCCGAAGCGGGCGGTATCATGGACGACTACGCCCAGCAGCTCATCAACGCCGATATCGACCGCTACAACTATGACCAGAACAAGGCGCTTCAGGCTCTTCAGAACTACAACAATCTCATTCAGGGCAGTTACGGCGGCACGACGACCACAACGGGGCAGCAGTCCGGCGGGAGCACGCTGGGGAATGTGGCCGGAGGCGCGCTGACGGGCGGCGGACTTGCGTATATGCTTGGCGCAAGTAATCCGATTATCGGCGCTTCTGCGCTTGCGGGCGGCCTCCTCGGGCTGTTCTAGGGGGTGAACGATGTTTGAAGGCTGGACTTCTCCTTTCGCTCAGGCGAACCGGCAGGCTGAGGACAGAAACGCGGCGTGGAACGCCATGAAGAACGACCCGGGCGCGGCCGCTCTCATCGCCGGTCTTTCCATGCTCGCCAACAACAACGGAAACCGGAGCTTCGGCAATCTTGTGGGCCGCGCGGGCTTCGATACTCTTGCCGGTCTCGGCAGCATGGAAGCGCAGAGACGGGCGCAGGAAAGGCAGGCAGATCTGGACGCTGAGCGTAAACAGTATCGTGACATGCAGATGCAGGGGATGCAGGACGCACAAGGGGAGATTGTTCCCGGCGTTTCTTCCTCGTCGGGGCAGATATCGGAAGACGCGGGGCTTGCGGTCGCTGAAGAGGGGCGGGCGAACCGTGGCCCCTCCGGTGCGCCGTTCGGGGAGCGGTACAGGAATCAGAGAGAGGCTCGTCAGACGAAACTTGAAGACCGCGCCTTCGGCCTGGACGCAGGACAGGCCGAACGCGGCGGAGAGTTTGCGGAAAATTTCGGGCGGCTCAGGCCGTATGGCGACATTGACGGGCCGGAAGCCGACAACGGCGCGGCTTTGCGGAGCGTGTTTGGCGCCCGGTATGGCGCGGTCGGAGAAAGAACCCGGCAGGCGTATAATGCCCTTGCCCCTG
>CASFUJ010000254.1 GCA_949297645.1 uncultured Desulfovibrionaceae bacterium | reverse complement strand
CTCGACGGATATATGATGCTCACCGAAAAGGACGAGTTCATTTATCACGAAATGATAACGCACGTCCCCATGGCGGTGCATCCGAACGTCAAAAACGTGCTCATCATCGGCGGCGGCGACGGCGGCGCGGTGCGCGAGCTCGTCAGATACGACGACATCGAGCGGATCGACCTCGTGGACATCGACCGTATGGTGACCGAAGTCTGCCTGCGTTACCTGCCTTTTACTGCGTGCGGACTTAACGACGAGCGCGTGCATACCTATTTCGAGGACGGACTGAAATTCATCCGCTCGAAAAAGAACGAATACGACCTCATAATCGTGGACTCGACCGACCCGTTCGGTCCGGGCGAAGGGCTTTTCACGCGCGAGTTTTACGGCAACTGTTTCGTGGCGCTCCGTGACGACGGGATCATGGTCAATCAGCACGAAAGCCCGTTCTACGCCGAGGACGCGCTCGCTTGTCAGCGCGCGCATAAGCGCATAGTGGAATCCTTCCCCATCAGCCGCGTTTATCAGGCGCATATACCGACATACCCTTCGGGGCACTGGCTGTTCGGGTTCGCGTCCAAGAAGTATCACCCGCTCAAAGACCTGAACGAAGCGCGGTGGAACGCGAGAAAACTCGCCTGCCGCTATTATACGACCACCCTGCACAAGGGCGCGTTCTATATTGGAGCCTTTTACATCCCCGCCTACGTGGAGGAGCTTTTGAAACATGTGGAATAAAAACGTGGAAACTTTTCTCTGCTGCGACAAGGAGTTTGAAGAGGCCAAAACCGTGCTCTACGGCGCGCCTTTCGACGGAACGACGTCTTTCCGACCCGGTACGCGGTTCGGTCCCGACGCGCTCCGCCGCGAATCCTTCGGGCTGGAAACGTACAGCCCTTACCTTAACAAAGACCTTTCCGACGTGTGCGTATGCGACATCGGCGACATCGATATCTGTATCGGCGACGCCGCGACGGCGCTCGCTCAGGTGGAAGAGGCTGCGGAAAACATACTCGCGGACGGTAAACGCCCTTTCCTGCTCGGCGGAGACTATGACACCATTGACGGGCTGACCATGACCAGCGATAACCCATATCCCGTTGAATTTATCCAGGTCGCCGGAGACGGAGACAGGATCCTCAACTGTAACATCTACGGGCCGGATCAGCAGGGAGATTCATCGACATGGGTAGTGAACAGGGGATTTGTTACACAGGGGAATGCAACTGATCTGCTGGTGCGCAACAATATTTTTCATACGCTGCGCCAACCGGCATATCTTAATCCGGGTTCAACCGGGACTATCATGTATAACGTTGTGTACAATACCCGCGGGTATGTGGTCGATCAGGCGATATTCCTGTTTTCGGGAAATTCCTGGGGCATCCCCGAAAACGCGGTGGACATCGCACTGCTTTCCGGTACCGTCTCGGGAGCTCCCTACGATCCGCTTTCCTCTCTCGAGGCAAGCAACAGCAGCGCCACGGTCAGCGAATAACTTATGACCGCAAGCTGCATGGAAAACGGCGAACGCCCCATGGCCTCCGCTATGGAAGGCAGAGCCGTGTTGAGGATGGTGGAGTTGAACATCTGCATGAAAAAGGCCGTCGCCGTAATGATGGGAAGCCCTGTGAACATGTCTTTCGAATTCAGCATGGAGTATCCTTATTCTTCGGCCCTTTCCCGGGAAAGCCCCGAAACGCTTCCCTGTTGTCCGTCGCAACAAAGTTTCCGGACCATCGGTGCGGCGCTGCATCTGCTCCCGCCAGCACCGCCCGCCGCATCTCACGCTCCGGGAGCGATGTTCTCCCCAAGCGCGGCGGGAGCGCTTCTGCCCTTGCCTCTGGCCGAGGAAACAAGCAGCGCGCAAATGGTGAGCGCATAGGGCAGCATCGTCATGAGCGAGGAAGGAACGGCGACGCCGAGAGCCTGCATTCGAAGCTGCAGAGCCATGATGCCGCCGAACAGATACGCGCCGAACAGAGCCCTGCGGGGTCTCCAGAATGCGAAGATGACCAGGGCCACGGCTATCCAGCCCTTGCCCGCGGTCAGATTGTGCGTCCAGATATGCGTGGCGCAGAGGGAAAGGTACGCACCGCCCACTCCCACAAAAAACGCTCCGGCGAAAATACCGAGCCAGCGCATGCTCACCGGACTCAGGCCCGCCGCGCGCACGGCCTCAGGAGCCTCGCCGGAAGCGCACAGCGCAAGTCCCAGCGACGTGCGGCGGAAGAACCACATGACCGCCCACGGCAGAAGGAAGGAAAGATAGACCAGCGGGTCATGCTGAAAGAAAATCTGTCCGAGTACGGGAATGTCGGAGAGCAGCGGCACGTCGAAGGGCTGGAATCCCACAGTCTTTTCCCCGATGAACGGCGCTCCCAGGTAATCGGAAAGCCCCACGCCGAAGATGGTGAGCGCAAGGCCGGAGACGGTCTGATTCCCCTGAAAGACGAGACACACCACGCCGTGCATAAGACCGAGACAGGCGGCGCCCAGTCCCGCGGCCAGCGTAGCCAGCCAGGGATTGCCCGTCTTGAACTGCACGATGAAGGCGAAAAACGCGCCCATGATCATCATGCCTTCCACACCGAGATTGAGCACGCCGGAGCGTTCGGTGATGAGCTCTCCCATGGTCGCATACAGAAGGGGCGTTCCGGCCAGCACCGTGGCGGCCAGAAGCGCGATGAAGATATCCCACGTCATGCGGCGCCTCCCTGCCGGCGCCCCTGTCTCACAAGGGTGTAGGAGTGGAAAAACTGCCCGGCCAGCACGCACAGGAGGATAAGTCCTTCCAGTATGCCCCCGAAGGCCGCGGGCACCTGCATATCCACCTGCAGGTTGTCCGTCCCTACCAGAAGCCCGGCAAGAAACACGGAAAAAAGCGCGATGGACGGCGTGCGCAGTCGGGAAAGCCAGGCCACAACGATGGCCGTATAGCCGTAGCCCGTACAGAGATTGGGCTGAAGACGGTTGAACGTGGCCGAAACCTCCACACAGCCGGCCATGCCCGCCAGCGCTCCGGAGAGTGCGAGCACGAAAACGAGCAGAAATCCGTAGGGAATGCGCGCATAGCGGGCCGCTCTGGGATTCTCGCCGGAGACGCACAGCTCAAAGCCGAGACGCGTGCGCTGAAGAAACACATACACCGCCACGGCCGCCACCACGCAGACCAGAAGTCCCGCGTGCACATAGCCCAGCACCTCGGGGAACACGGCCTCTTCCGGGAACATGGCCGTCATGGGGAATCCCATGCTGCCCGGGTCCTTCCACGGGCCGAACACGAGATAGCGCATGAATTCGATGCCTATGTAGTTGAGCATGAGCGTGGAGATGATTTCATTCAGGCCGAACTTCAGCCTGAGATAGCCGGGAATGAGCCCCCATACGCCGCCCGCCGCGGCTGCGCACAGCAGCATGACCGAAAGCATGAGGGGCATGGGAAGACCGGGAAAGGTGAGCACGGCCCATGTGGCCCCCACCCCGCCGAGGGCGAACTGCCCTTCCGCACCGATGTTCCACACCTTCATGCGGAACGCCACGGACACGCCGAGCGAGCACAGAAAGATGGGAATGGCCTTGAGCATGGTATCCTGCAGAGCGTACAGGCTCCCGAAACCGCCCTGAAACAGCACAGCCGCGGCCTGCAGGGGCGACTTGTTCTGAATCAGAAGCAGCAGGGAACAGAACAGCAGGGCGATAAGCAGCGCCACGGGCAGCACGCAGGGGCCGGAGAGGCCGCCAAAGGTGTTGGCGAGGATGGGCCGGCGCGTGCGCGGGTCGATGCGCATGCCCTGAAGCGTGTTGATCAGGCACACGCCGTCCGCGCCCGCCTCCTCGCAGGCGCGCGCCACCGCGGCGATGTCGCCCGCGTTGGGCGAGAGCTTGACG
>CASFUJ010000253.1 GCA_949297645.1 uncultured Desulfovibrionaceae bacterium | reverse complement strand
GACGCAAAGGCCCGGCGTTGTGTCGGGGCACGTTGTGAGGAAAACGTCGTCGGGAAAAAGTGCAGCGAAAGTCCGGCGCTGTGTCGGGGCGGGCCTGTCTCAAGGCGCGTTTTTGTCTTCGATTCAGCACGGTTGTGTCCCGACGTCCGTTTCTGCGTTCGTTCTATGGCGGAATGACGTTTTTTCAACGTCCTGCGGTCCCCGGTCTTCAGGCGGCCGGGCCCGTGGGCATAGGCAGTCGCGACTTACGCCGCAGGTGAATTGCGGCAGGCGTCGTGCGAGCCCCGCGTCTGAACGGGGTGGAGCGGACGGGCGGTTGCGGTATCTGGTATTATGGTAAGGAAGGAGAGGGGCATGGATTTCTCGGCAGTGCTTTTCGACCGTGACGGCACGGTGATTGTGGACCGCCACTACCTCGGCAGCGCCGAAGGGGTGGAGCTTATTCCCGGAGCGGGGCAGGCGCTGGGGATTCTGCGGGAACGGGGCGCGGCCGCCTATCTCGTCAGCAATCAGTCGGGCATAGGACGGGGATATTTTCCCGAATCGGGCTGGCACGAGTGTCATGCGCGGCTTCAGGAACTGCTCGCCGTCTTCGGCGCGGGCTTTGACGACGCGCGTTTCTGTCCCCACGCGCCGGAGGAGGCGTGCGACTGCCGCAAGCCCGCCCCGGGCATGTGGGAGAGCCTGAGGCGGGAGCACGGCCTTGACGCCGCGCGCTGCGCCATGGTGGGCGACAAGGTGGAGGACCTTCTCTTCGGCGTGAACGCGGGGCTTGCCGCCGCCGTGCTGGTGCTTACCGGCAAGGGCGAGGCGTGCGCGCAAAAGCTTGGGCTTGACGCGGCGCTCATCCGTCAACAGGGCTTCGTGCCCGTGGATATCGAACTTCCCGGAGCTTGCGGGAGCGGAACGCGCCTTTTTGCCGCGGCGGATCTGTCCGCCGCCGTGCGGGGCCTTCTTGCGCTCTAGCGGAAGGCGCCCCACGGGGAAAGTATCACGTCTTCCGGCGTGGACGGACTCATGCCGCCTTTTTCGTCCGCGGGAAGGGCTGGAAACGTCCGGCCTTCCGTCTGGTAGCCGACACCCCTTTGCGTGTCCGTGGGAAGGGGAGGACAAAGAACGTGCGTATGGGGAGTCCTGCGCCGTGCGGTCAGGGGGCGGCGTGCTGAGAGGGCAGATTGCGTCTCGTGGGAAAAGAGCACGGTAGGAGAAGTGCTGCGCACGGGGGAAGAGCATTTTTCGGAGAAGGAAGCCCGATGAGGTCTTCAGAAGAGAATGACGGCGGGCTTCTGGCGTCGTTGGGGCGCTGCCCCGGGAGCAGAGGGCGCGAAGGTAGGGGAAGGTGATTGCGTGTTACGGACGGTATCAGACGGCTGCGCCATGCCGCCTACAAAAATTTACAAAAAGGGCCGCCGCGTCGGCGGTGGTGTTTTTTCCTGCATAAGTCGGGATTTGCGCCGTAGCGTCTTCACTTTTTCTCCGGGGTTTTTGCCGCCTTGCCGTATCGACTCCTTCCTGCGTCTTGACCTTTCCGCCCCCGTGGGGCAAAGATACGGGGGTGTGCGCAGGACGCGCATTTCGATAACCCTATTTCTCCAGTGAGGCCGGCATGTTTTTCAGGAACACCTGAGGCATAGTTGCGCAGAGACAAGGTTTGTCTTGCCGGCCTTTCGTCGTGGAGATGTTTTCCGTCCCTGCGTGTGCTTCGTTGTTCCCGGAAGGTGCCGCCTCGTAACAAGAGGTGAGCATGAATCGTATCTTTTCCGCTCTGGCGCTTGTTCTTCTCAGCGCCTCTCTGGCCGTGGCCGCTCCGCTTGATGCCTTCAAGGGACAGAAGGGCAGCATCGACATCGCGGGCGGCACCGCCCACATCCCGGTGATGAAGAAGGCGGCGCAGGCCATCATGGCTTCCAACGGCGACATCCGCATCACCGTGGCCGGCGGCGGCTCCGGCGTGGGCGTGCAGAAGGTGGGCGAAGGCCTCGTGCAGATCGGCAACACCGGCCGCGCCCTCAAGGACAGCGAAGTGGCCAAGTACGGCCTTAAAACCTTCCCCTTCGCCATCGACGGCGTGGCCATTGCCGTGAACCCCGCCAACGGCGTGACCTCCCTGACCAAGGCGCAGGTGAAGGACGTGTTCGCCGGCAAAATCGCCAACTGGAAGGAGCTCGGCGGCAAGGACGCCCCCATTTCCCTCTATGTGCGTGAAGACGGCAGCGGCACCCGCGAGACCTTCGAAGAGCGCGCCCTCGACAAGGGCACGTCCGCTCAGAGCGCCAACGTGGTGAACTCCAACGGCGCCATGAAGACCGCCATCGCTCAGGATCCCAACGCCATCGGCTATGTGGGCATCGGTCATCTGGACGACTCCATCCGCGGCGTCACCGTGGACGGCATGGTTCCCTCTCAGGAAAACGCGGCGAACGGCACCTACACCATTACCCGTCTTCTGTACATGAACACCAAGGGCGAGCCCGCGGGACTCACCGCGCTGTTCGTGGACTACATCTATTCCGAAGACGGCAAGGCCTTCACCGCCGAAGCCGGCTACATCCCTGTTGACAAGAAGTAGGCCGCGCCATGGGAAACGGTATCCTTCACGCCGCTCCTTCCCGCCGGAGCGGGGAAGGGTGGATGCTGCTGCTCCGCCTTTCCGTGTTCATGGCCATGGGCGGCATGGCTCTGCTGTTTCTCATGGTCGTCGCCTTCGCCCTGCCGGTCTTCGTGCAGGGCGAGGGCGGCGGCCCCTTCACCTGGGTCTGGGCTCCCGGTCAGGGACGTTTCGGCATCCTGCCCATGGTGGCGGGGTCGCTGGCCATGGGCGTGACCGCCGCGGCGCCGGGCTGGCTCATGGGGCTCTGCCTCACGTCATGGCTGCTTTCGCCGAAAAAGGCGGGCCGTCCCGGATTCGCCCGTACCCTCGTGGGCGCGCTTGTGCGCGTCATGACGGCCGTTCCCACCGTGGTGTACGGCTTTGCCGCCGTGTTTCTTCTCGCGCCTTCCATACGCATGGGCCTCGGCGGCTCCGGTTTCTCCTGGCTCACCGCCTCCCTCATGCTCAGCGTGCTCATCCTGCCCACCGTGGTGCTGGTGCTTCAGGCCGGACTCGCCCCACTCTTCCTTGACTTCGCCGTCAAAGTGGATCTCCTTGGCCTCATCACGGCGGGGAACCAGCCAGTAGCCGCCCAGCTCCAGCCAGTTGTCCGGGAATTCCATCTGCCAGCCGTC
>CASFUJ010000252.1 GCA_949297645.1 uncultured Desulfovibrionaceae bacterium | reverse complement strand
TTTCTTCTCCCTCTCATGGCCCTTCCGCTCACACAGCGGTTCCGGCATCGGCCGGAAACGCTGTCGGCCACCGTGGGCGGGTCCGACAGGACACGACCACACTGAGCGCGCGTCACGACGACGAAGGGCAAAAACGCACGGCCTCTGCCACAGGCGAACCGGAACCGGCGGAATGAAACACGCCTTCCCGCACACGCAAAAACACGGCCTCTGCCCGCCCGGGGAAAAAGAAAAAAGCGTCCGCCCTCCGGCAACCGCCCCTCCCTTCCAGCAGAAACCGCAGCCCCTGTCCGCCGTCTCCCGTCTGCCGAAGGCCGCCGCGCGGCGAAGCCGCAAGGCGGAACCATGGGGGTTCGGGGAGTCGGCAGGAGAAAAGCCTCATGCGCAATGAAGGCGAGGCGAGACATCTCCGTCACCTTGTGCTGTCGGCAGGCGAAGCCTGACGACAGAAACAGGGGGGCGCGGGGGGGGATTATCTCCCCCGCATGCCTTTTCTGCCTTTCCTGCCTTTCCTGCCTTTTCTGCCTTTTCTGCCTTACCGTGGTCTGGCGGTAGCCCAGCAGGCGGAGACTTCGGCGGCGCGGGCGTGGAGGACGGCGAGTTCGGCGTCGGGGAGGAGTGCGGAGAGGCTGCGTCCGGCGCGCCAGCGGGCGCGGATGAAGGTGGAGCTGATATCGAGTCTGGGCACGGGGAGGAAGGTGCAGCATCCGCCTCCGGCGAGATGGACGGTTTCGCGGCCGAGGGGGACGTTGGAGTCATCGGGCAGGCTGCCGGGCCAGAAGGAGCGTATGCTTTCGTGGAACACGCTGCCGTCGTCGCCGTTACGGGGCACCATGACGAGGTGGGCGAAGTGCGGCAGTTCCCGGCCGTTCTTCCAGGTATCGAGGGCGGCGAAGGATTCGGCGCCCATCATGAAATAGGGCAGGTCCTCGCCGGGGTGGCGGGCGGCCCATTCCTTCAGGGTTCGCCAGGTATAGGACGGGCCTTCGAGTTCTCCTTCCAGGGTTTCCACGCCGAGGAGGGGAATACCCTGCACGGCGGCGCGCAGAAGTTCGACTCTGAGTTCGAAGGGCAGGAGGCCCGCGCTTTCCTTGTGCGGCGGCGTGGCGCAGGGCATGAGCAGCACGCGGTCGAGTCCCAGCGCCTCCGCGACTTCCACGGCGTGGCGCACATGGCCGTTGTGCGCGGGGTTGAAGGTGCCGCCCAGTATGCCCGTCGCGCCCATGTTACGCTCTCACCTGTCCCTGCCCGAACACCACGAACTTGGTGGTGGTCAACTCCTGCACGCCCATGGGGCCGTAGGCGTGCAGCTTGGAGGTGCTGATACCGATTTCCGCGCCGAGGCCGAGTTGTCCGCCGTCGTTGAAGCGGGTGGAAGCGTTCACCGCCACCATGGAGGCGTCGGCCTCGCGCAGAAAGCGCATGGCGTTGATGTGGTCTTCCGTGCAGATGATTTCCGTATGGTTGGAGCCGAAGGCGGCGATATGGGCGAGGGCCTCGTCCATGTCCTTCACCACGCGCACGGCGAGGATGAGGTCGTGAAATTCGCGGCCGTAGTCGTCCGGAGCCGCGGGGGAAGCGGAGGGCCCGAGAAGCGGCAGGGAGGAAGCGTCCGCACGGAAAGACACGCCCGCGCCGCCGAGCTTTTCCGCCACCATGGGCAGGAAGGCGTCCGCCACGGCCTCGTGCACCAGCAGGCATTCGAGGGCGTTGCACACGCCGGGCCGCTGCACCTTGCCGTTATGGACGATATCGAGGGCCTGCGGGAGGTTCGCGCTTTTGTCGATGAAGGCGTGGCACACGCCCATGTAGTGCTTGAGCACGGGCATGGTGGCCTGACTGGTCACGGCGCGCACCAGCGATTCTCCGCCGCGGGGAATGAGCACGTCCACATATTCGTCCAGCCTGCACAGTTCGGAAACCGCATCATGGGAAGTGATGTCGATGAACTGCACCGCGTCGCCGGGAAGACCGGCTTCGGCAAGGGCCTCGTTGAGGAGCGCGGCAAGGGCCACGTTGGAGTGCAGGGCTTCGGAGCCGCCGCGCAGAATGACGGCGTTGCCCGCCTTGAGACAGAGAATGGAAGCGTCCACGGTGACGTTGGGCCGGGCCTCATAGACCATGGCCACCACGCCGAGGGGCACGCGCATGCGGCCCACCAGCAGGCCGTTGGGCCGCTGCCACTGGGAATCCATGGCGCCCACGGGGTCGGGCAGGTTCGCCACATGACGGCAGGCTCCGGCCATGTCGGCCAGAACGGCCGGAGTAAGGCGCAACCTGTCCATGCGCGGCGCATCCAGTCCGGCGAGGCGCGCGGCCTCCATATCCCTGCCGTTGGCGGCAAGAAGTTCCTCTTCCCGCTCTTCCAGAAGCGCGGCCAGTCTTTCCAGCGCGTGTTTCTTGGCTTTCGGGGAAGCGGCCGCCATGCGGCGGGAAGCGGCCTTCGCCTTTGCGCCTGCAAGGCGCACGGCCTCGCGGATATCCTGTACGTCCATGATGCTCTCCTTGAAAAAAACGTCCCTTCAGCATACGGGCGGGCGGGCCGTCATGCAAGAAATTTCCTTCAAGCCGCGCGGCCCATGCCTTTTGCCCGGCTGAGAGGCTGCGGAATGTGGTTTTTCTTTTGACATTTATGTCAGTCTTGACTAGCGTGCTTTCATGTGCCCGGCAAAGTCCGGCCCCTTTTTCGTCATTTTCTCCCCGTTCAAGGAGTCTTCCCATGTCTCAGCGTCCCACCATCAAAAAGCCCACTCCCCTGTCCGAGCCCGCCTTCCGCAAGGGAGCCGATCCCGTCATGGGCGGCGTGAACATCCCCAATTTCAGCGCGGAAATGCAGGCTGAAGTCAGCCCCGAAGCCGCGCCTCTGTGGAACTTCGTGCTGAACCATGCCCGTCAGATTGCCGCCGGCGTGGTCGTCGTAGTGGTCGTCATCCTCGCCGTGGCCGGATGGCAGTGGTACCGCGAAGAACAGGTGAAGGACGCGCGCTTCGCCCTCGGCCGCATCATTTCCATACAGGACGCTTCGCGCCGCGTGGCCGCGCTTGAAGGCTTCCTGAAGGACGCTCCCTCCGCCGTCTCCACCGCCGCGCGTCTGGAACTGGCCTCCTCCGCCGTGGTTCTCGGCGACTGGGACAAGGCGGCCGCCGCCTATGCCGCCGTGGCCGAAGAAGAAGACGATACGCCCCTTTCCTATGCCGCGCGCCTCAATCACGCGCAGGTGCTCATGCACAAAGGCGACTATGCCGCCGCGCGCGAC
>CASFUJ010000251.1 GCA_949297645.1 uncultured Desulfovibrionaceae bacterium | reverse complement strand
ATTGATTTTGTAGATGTAGATTTGGCCTTCGTATTCGGCCGCCAATTCTTCCAGGATAGGAGCAATCATCTTGCAAGGCCCGCACCAGGATGCGTAGAAGTCGATGATGCAAGGTTTGTCGCCTTCGTATTTCCAAGTGCCGGGACTGGTTTCGTAATTATAGACTTTCTGCAAGAATTCGGCTTTGGTCAGATGGATGGTCTTTTCCTGTTTCTGGCCGTTTTGCTCGGTTCTGGCTTGGTCGGAAGCAGGGCCGGCTTGGCTGTTGGAGCCTCCGCAGGCAGTGATAAGCAGGGCGGCGAATGCGATGCTCAGTAGTTTTTTCATATTGCAATGTTTTTTTCGTTTGCAGGATGTCGGCCGGGGACGTTTTGCTATGTGCCAAGCCGGTGTCTCTTTGACGTTTGCGGCCTAAGCGGGAGCATGTCCGGTTCGGGCGTTTGCCGGGGGGCGGTGTTCAGTGAAATTGTTCGGGGCGGCTGGCCATCTGCGGCTATCGGTTCAATTCAATTAAAACTTTTCCTTTGGCATTGCTCAAGATGGCTTTGCGGTCGGAAAATTTCTTGAACGACACTACTTCCTGAAGCGCTTGGATCAGGGCATCTTCGATGGCCATGTCCGGGCACATCATCAAGGTACGGATACCTTGTCCTATATGGAGTTGGAAGGGTTTTTGCGGGTCGAAATCCAAGGGGGCGGAATAGTTGTTGCAACCGAGTTTTCCGTGAACGTTCTTTTTCGCGGAATTGAAAAACAGGGAAACTTCCTTGTTCTCGTCAACCAGGCTGTCGTTGACTTTGGTGACCTTCCATTTGCCATCTAAAGGCATCATTTTGACCAATCCGAGCAGGATTTTCCCATTGGCATCCATGAGGTTCAGAACCGGATGCGCCAAGGTGTCGTTGCTCAGGATGGCGAACTGGCGGGTTTGCCGGAGACAGTCCAATATTTCGTTTTCGGTCTGGATTTCCGGGCAACTCATGCGCGTGGAGGCGGTCTGTTCGTTCAGCGTCCTGCCGTCGCTTTGACCGGAAAGCGCGAGAGAGCGCATGTTCTGAACCCTGCGTCCGAGCTCCCGCTTTGCGTCCGCCATGCCGGGCGAGGGCTCGTCGTTTCTGTCCGCATAGGTGGCTTCCAGCAGGGAGCGTATGTCCGCAGGGAGCGTGACGCGTTCTCTGCCGTTCCAGACTTCCAGCGTCCGTGCAAGAACATAGGGGGCGTAAATGACGCCGGAAACGCCGAAAGCCGTGTCGGGGGAGGCAAGCGAGGATTCCAGAGGCGGGGAGAGTATCCACGCTTCTCGCCGGGCGTTGTCCGGGCGCATCGTGTTTTCATGCCGCCACAGTCGGCCCATGCGCTGAAAAAGCATGTCGGTGGGGCAGAGTCGTGTGACGAGAAAGTCCGCGTCGATGTCGAGAGACTGCTCCAGAACCTGTGTGCCCACAAGAATGCGGCCGCAAAGGCGGCGCTCCGCCGAGTTTTTGCCGTACAGAGAAGTCCAGCGCGTTTCATTCTTCTGCCGGTCCGAGGGCGTGAAACGGGAGTGGAGCAGTCCGACTTCGATGTCCATGTCCGAGGCTCGGGCGGCAAAGCGGCGGAACGTGGCCTGCGCTTCGGCGACGCTGTTTTCCATCCACAATATCTGCTGTCCCTGCTCCGCGCGAAGCAGCGCCCCGGAGGCGGCATCTTCGTCGAAAACGCCGGTGCGAAGCCGGACGTCCGTTTCTCCGGGGACTTCGCTTTCGGAAACGGTCAGCGTATGAGCGACAGTTGTTTCTTCGCCGGAATACATTGCCGTGATGAGCGGATAGGCGTTGCTGCCGGCGTTTTCACAGTCGAGTATCCGGGCGAGGCGCGAGCGCGTGAGCGTGGCGCTGAGCAGGATGACGGTGCAGCCGAGCTTCCTGAGATGCCGGACAAGCGCGTCGAGCAGCGTTCCCGTGTAGGCGTCGTAGGAATGCACTTCGTCGAGTATGACCACTTTGCCCGCCAGACCGAAACTGCGCACGGCGGAATGACGCACGTTGATGACCGACATGAGCGCCTGGTCCAGCGTTCCGGCTCCGAAAGGCGCCAGAAGACCGCGTTTGCTCTGCTCGAACCAGGAGCTTGCGCATTCCCCCCGTTTTTCTTCGCCCCTGTTTTCCTCGTGCGTGGCGTAGAGCCATGAGGCGCCGTGCAGGAGCAGGGTTGCGGCGTTCTGACTCTCCGGCGCAAGCGTGGCGCGCAGAAAGGGCGTCAGCCGCTCGAAAATTTTGTTGGAGGTCAGCCTTGTGGGCAGGGCGAAGTACAGGCCGCCGGCCTTGCCGGCAGCCAGCAGGCTGTAGGCCGCAAAGAGCGCGGCTTCCGTCTTGCCCATGCCCATGGGCGCTTCCAGCGCATAAACGCCCGGTCCTGTGACGGCTTTCATCATGGCTTTCTGCACGGCGTTGGGCGCAAAGCCGAAAATATCTTCAAAGCTCAGGCCCTGCACAAAGGATATCGGACGGAATCCCGCTTCCGCCACGGCGCGTGCGACAAGGGGACGCCAGTCTTCTGCCGGGTCGTCGAACAGGGAGCCGGAGCCTATCCAGTCCGACACGGCAGTGAAGCCCGTGAGGAGCGTTATCTGTTCCCTGGAGAGCCTTGCGGGCAGGGCGCGGCCTTCGCACAGGCGGGAGACGAGCGCAAGACGCATGTCCTGCCAGCTTCTGTCGCCGCAGGCGGGGTCGTTGGCCGAGCAGATTTCCGGCTCCGTGCCGTGATGCCGACCCGCGATTTTCGCAACGGAAAGGGACAGTGACATGAGGGCCGCCCGGCTTACGGCCGCGTGCCTGAGGGGATTGGGAGCGTTGCGGAACGGTTCGAGCTGAGGAAAAATCTGCGGGTAATGTATGGCCCCGTGTATCATGGCCTGAAAGTAGGGCGAGATTTTTCCCACGTCATGCAGCGAGACCACAAGGTCGCTGTTGTCGGGAAAGAGGCGTGCCGTGCAGGGGGACAGCGCGGCGAGCAGCGCCTTTGCCACGGCTCCCGTGATGCGACAGTGTTCCTCCACCGTGCGGCCGGAGAGCGTGATACCGTCCTTTTCCCGGGTTTTGGCCAGACAGCATTTCTCGGGAATGGTCTCCGGCAAAGATTTTTCCGTGGTGTTACGACGTATCATGGTTTCTCTTCCGCAGAAAGGAATTATCGGCTCAGCGGCAATGCATGCAGCGCTGCGTCTTCGGTCCTACGGCAGTGACCGGATGGACGTCGTCAGTATGTCAGTTAAAAGAGCGGCG
>CASFUJ010000250.1 GCA_949297645.1 uncultured Desulfovibrionaceae bacterium | reverse complement strand
GCTGAAGGTTTCCATGTTCAGGGAACCGAGGAAAGAACGCACACTGCGGATATCGTCGCTCATGGCCATAAGAAAACTCCTTGAAAAGGCGTATTGATTTTTGTGCTGGTCACGACTCCCTTTTTGCCGTTTTTATTTATTTTGTCAACTAAAAATTTATATTTTTAAATTTTTCTTCCTTTTTAATTTTCAATTGACTTTTTACCCCCCGCCCGTTAAATAAAACTTCATGAACAGCACTACACCTGATACACTCGATCGTCTCCTTCAGGGAGCAGGGCTCCGGCGCGACAGCCAGCTTGCCGAGCTTCTCGGCGTATCTCCGCAGGCGGTCAGCCAGGCCCGCCGCAAGGGGCGCATTCCCGACGGCTGGGTTCTGAAGGTGGCCGCGCAGTTCGGCCTTTCCACCGACTGGATATTCTTCGGCAAGGGCGCGCCGGAAGGGGCCGCCCTGCCCTCCGCTCCCGCCGGAGAGGACGGCGCGGAAAAACTCCGGCGCGCCCGCGGGGAAAGTTTCTTCGGCGAAGTGGGGACCGGACAGGACTCCATCGGTCTCGTCATGGTGCCTCTCGTGGCCGCGCGTCTTGCCGCGGGCAAGGGCAGCCTCGAGACCGACGGCGACGTGCTTTCCTATTTCTCCTTCCGGCAGGACTGGCTGTGCCGCAAGGGCGACCCGGAAAAAATGGTGCTCATGAAGGTATGCGGCGACAGCATGGAACCCGACATCCGGCACGGCGACATGGTGCTGGTGGATCAGGGCAAATGCCAGATTTACGGCCATGCCATCTATGCCATGGGCATCAATGAGGAAATCTACATCAAGCAGGTGGAAACCCTGCCGGGCGGAAAGCTGGTGCTTCGAAGCCGCAATCCCGAATATTCGCCCATCAACGTGGATCTGCACGGCGACCTTGCCGACAGCGTGCGCGTCATCGGCCGCGTCATCTGGTGCTGCCGGGAAATCTGACTCGTCTGCGCGTGCGCAGAAATGCTACCCCGGCGCCTGCGGCCGTATCTTCTGCAGGAACCCGTCTGCGCCGCCATACGCGCCAGTTCCGCGTCGTGTTCATCATTCGTCTGCGCGTAAAGGCTATGGGGATTCTCACTCCGCCTGACGCGCGACGGCGCCGTCTTTCGGCCTCGTCTGCCTCCCATGGGAGAGCACCGAAAACGGAACCCCATCGTGACGAAAAGGGAGCGACAAGTCGTTCTGCGACGCTCCCTTCCGTGCGCTGCGCCGGGACCGTCCTTTTTTTGCGGCAGAAAGCGATGCTCTCTTTTCCGAACAGCCGCAGACGTTCTTTGCAGGCGGCGCTGCCGACGTTTCCGGAAGGCCCCGTTTTTGCGCAAGCCGAGAACGTTTGTCTCTTCCGGGAAAACCGGAAGCGGGACTTTCGCCCGAAGTACGGCGTCCTGACAGTAAAAACCGGACCCCGCAGGCGCGGAGGCGTGCACGAAAGAGCGGGAACAACGCCCGTTCCGGAAAAGGACGTGAAAAAGCCTCGTACAGAGACGGGGCCAAGGGACAGGGAAAACGGCGGCACGGCCGGGGCCCGACGCGCTGCGTTCTGTTCCCCGCTGTCCGCGCCCCGCAGGAAACGCCGGAAACGCGTCGCTTTCAAAGGACGCCGCTTCCCGGCATGTCCACTCCGGGAAAAGCGTTTCCAGAGGGCACGGACGCCTCTGCCGCCCGACGCGCGGTTCCTCCCCGCAGACGCGACGGCGTCCAAAAAACATGGCGACAACTCCGGCTGAAGAGGTTCGTCCCCGCAGGCGCGGAGGCGTGCACGAAAGAGCGGGAACAACGCCGTTCCGGAAAAGGACGTGAAAAAGCCCCGTACAGAGACGGGGCCAAGGGACAGGGAAAAGACTAGCGGCCCAGCATGGCCGAACGCTCAATCATGGAAACGGCGTGCTCTATCTGACCGCCCAGCGAGGAATGGCGGCTCATCTCGCGCTCCACGGCAGTAATGCCTTTGATGACCGTGGAGTGCTTGCGGTTGAAGCGCTCGCCTATCTGCTCGAGGGTGAGGTCGGTATGCTTGCGCAGGAGGAAGAAAGCGGTGTTGCGCGCAAGCACGAGGTTCTGGCGGCGGGACTTGGAAGAAAGCTGCGCGGGCGTCAGATCGAAACTGCGGCAGATGAGCTCCACCACGTCCTCAAGGCTGAGGCTGGGGCTGGTGCGCGCCACGTTGCGGATGACGTCCATGGCCATTTCTTCCGTGACCGTGTGCCCGGTGAACTGCGACTGCAGCATGAGATTGTGCAGGCAGCTTTCCAGAAGGCGCACGTCGCCGGTGATGCGGTCGGCCAGAAGGTCGGCCACGCGGGAAGGCAGCACCATGCACTGACGGCGCGCCTTTTCCTGAAGGATATGCAGGCGCGTATCGCGGCTCGGGCGCTCCATGCTGGCCACGAAGCCGGAGCAGAAGCGGGACACGAGCTGGGAGTCCACGCCCGCAAGATCGCGCGGCGCAAAGGAACTCGTGAGCACCACGCGGCCGCCGTGGTCCTGAAGATTCTTGATGGTGGAGAGCAGTTCCTCCTGCGTGCGGTCCTTGCCGCGCAGGAAATGCACGTCCTCCAGAAGCAGCATGTCCAGCTGCCGGAAGCGCTCCTTGAACTGGTCGATGGTCTTGTACTTCATGGCCTGCACGAACTGCGAGGTGAATTCCTCGGCCGTGAGGTATTCCATGCGTACCTGCCGCTTGTCGGCCTCGAGACTGAGGGCGCGGCCCACGGCCTGGGTGAGGTGCGTCTTGCCGAGTCCCGCGCCCGCGCACAGAAAGACCATGTCCACAGGGGCGCTGGCGGCGAGAATGTTGGTGGCCGCCGCGTAGGCTATCTGATTGCAGGGGCCGACCACGAAGTCTTCGAACGAATGCTTCCAGCCCTTCATCACCGCGGGATTGAAGGCGCGCACGCGCGGCAGGGGCAAAGGCAGGTCGAGCTGCTTGTCGGCCATGAGCACGGCGGGAGCCGTGGAGGGAATGGAGGCGGCAAGCTGTTCCAGACTGGCCGGACGGGGCAGTTCCGTCTTTCTGCGGGACGAGGAGGCCCGCACCGTCACTTTCGCGCGGCCGCCGAGAATCGAGGAGGCCACCTCCGCGACGGCCTGGGAAAACTGGTCGCGCACCTGCGCCGCCATGAAATCGTTCATGGCGGTAAGGCGGACTTCCCACTCGCAGGTCACGGGCTCCACGAGAAGCCCCTGTGCGCCCGTGCGTTCGGCATGCGACAGCTTGACCACATCGCCCTTGAGCGGTTCAAGAAA
>CASFUJ010000249.1 GCA_949297645.1 uncultured Desulfovibrionaceae bacterium | reverse complement strand
GAAGAAGCCTGCACCGGCTGCGGCCTGTGCGCCTCGGCCTGTCACGAAGGGGCCATCGTCATGCGGGACGGCAAGGCGCGTCTCGTGCGGGACGACTACTGCGACGGCCTCGGAGACTGTCTGCCCGCCTGTCCGGCGGGGGCCCTGTCCTTCGATTTCCGCGAGGCCGCGGCCTATGACGAGGAGGCCGTGAAGGAACACCTCGAAAAGCAGGGCCGCACGCTGTCCGCCGAAGCTCCGGCCGCGGGGCGGAGCGAGCTTCGGCAGTGGCCGGTGCAGATAAAGCTCTCGCCCTCTGCCGCGCCGTACTTTCAGAACGCCGATTTGCTCATCGCCGCGGACTGCACGGCCTACGCCTTTGCCGACTTCCACCGCCGCTTCATGCGCGGCCGCGTGACCCTCATCGGCTGTCCCAAGCTCGATAACGTGAACTACGCCGAAAAGCTGGGAGAAATTCTGCGACAGAACGCCGTGCGCAGTGTGACCGTACTGCGCATGGACGTGCCCTGCTGCGGAGGTATGGAACACGCCGTGTCCGAAGCCGCGGCACGCTCCGGCAGAAAGCTGCCCTGCGAGGTGGTGACCGTCGGAAGAGGCGGCGACATTCTGCCTTCCGCTCCGACCGGTCCCGCGCTGCGTCCGCTCGCGCAGGGGAGCCTTCGCTGAAGGGAACCGTTGCCCCCGGGCCGCGTCTCCCGGCGGGGAGGCACGGTGCAGGTCGGGCACGGCCTTGCTGACAAAGTAGCCGCGTCCATTCTCGCGGGGAGGCATGGCGCCAATGCGCGCTGCATCCGCCCACGCGCGGGGCAACCGCAGCCTGCGCCGCATTTTGCGCCTGATTCGCCGCTGCATCCTTCTTCCGCGCGCGGGGCAACCCGGGCGGAGAGGCTGAGCAGTGCTTGAGGCAGCCGCCTCCCGCCCGTACGGGGAACCGTCTCCCCCCCCTGCCCGTATCCGCCTTCATCTGCCCGCATCGGGGCGCGCCGTGAGGACGCCGTCTCCTGTCCGGCCGGGAAAAAAATCCTTTCTGTAAAAAAAAGCTTGACGGCCGGAGGCAAAACGACTAAGAACACTCCTGCAACGACAAGTTGCCTCAATCCCCGATAGCTCAATAGGCAGAGCGGGTGACTGTTAATCACTAGGTTGGCGGTTCAAGTCCGTCTCGGGGAGCCAGATTGCAAGGGCCTGCGTGTTTACGCGGGCCTTTTTATTTTTTTCCGGCCAGCCGTTTCAGGAGTCCGCATGTCTCAGATTCCTTCTCCTCTTTCTCCGTTCTCTTTTTTTTCCGATTCGGCAGATTTAAATGTGACGCAGGACATAGAGCAGCGCCGGAAAATAACCGGCAGGGCGGTGCTCGGGAAACTGCAGGAGACGATGACGGGTGACGCTGCCCCGGCAGAGAAAATGAAGTACCTTCTTTTCAACGCGCCGGTGGAGATTCGCGACCTGTGCAACGAGGCGAACCTGCCGCTCTGGTCGCTTTCGTCCGCCCTGCCGAAGCAGGAAAACGAACAGATGGAAGAGAGCAGTTCCGACTGGCGGAAGGTGATGGACCAGTATGCGCTGCATGGCGGCAATGAGCAGGGGAAGCTGGAGAGGGCGGTGCCGGTTCTGCAGAATGGCGGCGATGTCGTCATGAGGCTGGCGGAGCGATGGAGCGGCAGCAATATGATGAGGTCGCCGGTTTTGCCCTGTCAGATAACGCCGCAGGACGGCGGTATTCTGGTGAGACATGACTGCGATATCGTGTTCACTCCTCCTCTCAGCGGATGCGCGTTCTTCACATGCCGTGTCGGCGGCGAGCAGAAGATGTTTCATGTCAACAGGCCGTATGATTTCCGCAGAATGATTCCCGTAGCCGTGCACCTGTGGGCGCCCCTGTCGGCCGCCGAGAGGCGTGAGCTGGGGCCGAAGATAGATGTGCTTTTCCATAAATTCTATGAGGCCGAGGCCGATCGGCTTGTACAAATGGAGAAGGATCTGAGCGGGCTGGCAAAGGAGTCTTTCCCTGAAAGCGATAATATGAAAAAACAGATAACCGGGAATCGGAACGCCCTGGAAGGTATCATGAACTCGATTCCCTCGACGTTTTTGCAGTGTACGCAGGCATGGCGGAAGCCGGGAGAACAGTGCTGGTCCGTTGTGCAGCTGGCGTTCGTGCTGTCCTGCGAGTCGAACCTTCAGAGTCTTGCCGCCGTGAGCCCTCCCTATGGCACGGCCATGAGCGTGGACGGAACGAACATTTTTCAGACGCTGCCTGTGGCGCTGCGGGAAAACGGAGGGTTCACCCTGTACATGTGTCCTCAGATTACCCATAGACCGTCGTCGGCAGAGTCGTTTTCCATCATAAGAAAAGGCGACCCCCAGGCAGTAAACTTCACTCCGCCGGATTTCGTGATGGCTTTCCGCGATCTGTACGACAGGGCAATGGGGAACGTGCCCGTTTTCGACCCCAACGCCATTTTGGTGTAGAAGAAGAGAGGCGCGCCTTTCGCGCAGGCTTTCGGGGCGTTTTTTTTTTCGTCAGAGCGCCGGGAAGCGTTGACGCCCCGGCCCGGGTGGAGGAACATGGCTCTGCCGGGGCGGGACACGCGGAACAGGCGCGTTCTGCATCGGTGCGGGAGTCGCTGGGCCGCCGCGCGACTTCCGTTCTTCCCTCATGCGTGCGGACCGCCCGTCGGTACGTTTTTTGTTCTCCGGCACGGCGACGGGGCGCGGACAGGCCGGAGCACAGGGAGAGTTTGTCATGAAGAGCACCTGCTCCGTCACGCATGCGGAAAATCCCGTTCCCGCCGCCGTGCGCTCCCGCGCCAGAGGCTGCATGCTGGGACAGCTCGTCGGCGATTCGCTGGGCTCGCTGGTGGAGTTTCGTTCAAAAGAGCAGATACGCGCGGAGTATCCGCACGGCGTGCGCGACCTTGCCGACGGCGGCCCCTTCGACCTCATCGCCGGTCAGCCGACGGACGATTCCGAGATGGCCCTTGCCATGGCGCGTCAGATTACGGATATCGGCCGTTACTGCGCTCTGCGCACGGCAAAGCGGTACCGCGACTGGCTCAGGTCCGACCCCTTCGACTGCGGTTCCACCATTGCCGGCGCGCTGCGCGGCGAGGCGAATCCGCAAAGTCAGGCCAACGGCGCGCTCATGCGGGTAAGTCCGCTGGGCATTTTCGGCGCGGGCCGGGCGCGCGCCGACGTCATGAAATGGGCGAGGAAGGACGCCGCCATCACCCACGCCCATCCCGTCTGCGCGCAGGTCAACGCGCTCTATGCCGCGCTCCTCGCCCGCGCC
>CASFUJ010000248.1 GCA_949297645.1 uncultured Desulfovibrionaceae bacterium | reverse complement strand
CACGCGCTCCGCGTGTTCGGCCATGGCAAGAAGTTCGTCCCTGCGGGCGGGGTCGGTCTCGCGCTCCGCCTTCTCGCGCGCAAGCGCGGCGTGACGGCGCGCCCAGTGCACCAGTGCGTCGCAGGTGATAAGGCAGGCTTCGAGGAACGGCTTTCTGTCCAGCGTGTCCTCGGGATTGTCGGCGTCGAGTGCGGCAAGCCGTGCCTCCACGTCGGCCCGGACGCCCGCCATGCCGCGCGTGAGCACCTTTTCGTAGTCCGGCACCCACTGGAGCGAGGCGCGCAGCGAGGAGGTCTCGTGCACGATGTACTTCGACGTGTAGCCGTGCTCGTCGTTATACACGAAGCGGCGCACGTCCTCCGGAATGCTCCGGTTCAAATCCTCATGATACGTCCGGCCCTTCCAGTAGGGAGCGATTTCATCGCGGATGACGGCCAGATCCTCCGGCCGCACGATGATGCGCGCGGCCTCGGCCTCGGCCAGATGCGCGAGGTTCTCGCCCAGAAAGTCGCCGTCCAGCTCGGGATACAGAATACCGTATCGTCCCGCGTCCGTACCGCAGCGGCCCGCAAGAAGCTGAAGGTCGTCCACATACACCGTGATGTGCTCCGCAATGTGCTTCATGGCCAGCGCCCAGCGCAGCACCAGCGGTTTGCCTTCCGTGGCGCGCATGGATTCGGTGAACAGACGCGCCCGCTCGATGTCGATGACCGGGGCGCGGCCGTCGAAGCGTTCGATAAGCGCAAAAAGCCGCGGGTGTTTCGCCTTCACGGCGACATCCACGCCCGTCCCCTGTTCCATAAGGGCCTGTTCATGCGGGCTCATGACACAGCAGTCATCGTACATCACGCTCTCCTTGACACGGGTGAAAACGCCGGAGACCTCCGGCAACATCGCAATATGTTTCACGCCGAAAAAGACCTTGTCAAGTCAGTCCCCTGCCGCAAAACGGGCACAAGCCTCTCGTCCTGTTCCTCCGGCAGAAAAGACGCAATACGCTGAAACCTCTGTTGCAGCCATGCGCAGATCTTTCCTCAATGCTACGCACACACGAACGACACAGGACTCTACGATACCATCCGCCCCTCGAGATGAAGCGCAAATGACGGACGATTTCTCCTGCCGCTGAAGTTCATGGACATCGGGACACAGAACTCGTGCCTGCGCATGGAACACCGTCAACACCGTGCGGGAACTCTCCGTTTTTTTCGCGGAAAAAAGGGCAGGTCGCCGCGAAGCCCGGGCGGCATAGAGAGGAAGGTCTCCAGGACGACGCCCCGGCTTCGGCACATCAGAAAAGCAGTGTTATCAAGGGGTAGCCGATGAAAGCAGCCAGAACGACATTGAATATCCAAAAGCAGACGGCATGGGGCAGCAGCGTCTTCTGCCGCACCCATTCCATGTCGCCGTAGAGAATGGCGGAGGTTGTGGACGAGGCCGGAGTGAGCATGCCGTTGGAGCAGGAAAGAAGGACGCAGCAGAGCAACGCCTGCGGCTCGACACTGCCGTTCGCCACGGCCAGCGTATAGGCCACGGGCGCAAAAATGGCGGCGCTCGCGTTGTTGTTGGCAAGCTGCGTGCAACCCGTGGCGACGAACACCACAATAAACACAAGAAGTGTGCTGCTCACCCCCTGCAGCATGGGTCCGCAGACCGAGGCAATGAAGTCCGTCACTCCAGTGGAAACAAACGCTCCGGTTATCCTGAGTACGGCGGCCACGAGAAAGAGTGCGGGCCATGCCACGGACCTGTGCATGATGTCCCCGAGGCTTATCCCCTCCCGGAAGTTCAGAAGAAGATAAAAGCAGACATAGGCCAGAAGAATACCGTTGTATCCCAGTCCCTTCAGCAGACGGGTAATGGGCCAGCCGCCGGGAAGCATGCCCGGCAGCAGAAGAAGGACGATGAGTCCGGCAAACGACCAGAGTATGGCGCTCTGATAGGGAGAGAGCCGTTCCTCTACACGCAGGGCGCCGCACGCCGCGCGCATGCGCCCCACATCCGGCCGCACGACGAAACGCAGATAGCAGAGCACGAAGACGATGGACAGCAAAAGAAGCGCCGCCATCACGACCATGTACGGCGCCAGCTCAATCTGTCCTCCCCCGCTCATCTGGCCGTACACGCCGAACACGATGGCAGGCATGCTTTTGAAGGGAAGCAGCAGATAAGCGATGTTCGCCACGAAAAGCATGGCGAGAAGCAGCACCATGGGAAAAACGTCCCCGGGCCGGTAGCCGTACTGACGGCACACCTCCCTGACCAGCGGAAAGGCCACGAGAACAGCGGCCGTCATGGTCAGCATGCATGCCAGTGCGCACATGGCAAGACAGAGCATAAAGACGAGAAGCCACGGCCGACCGTCCACAAAAGACGCCCCGAGGATACGCCGCGCCAGATACTCGGCCACGCCCGCCGAATTGATGACGCTCGCCACCATGCAGAAGAAAAGCAGAAGAAGGAACGTGCTGTTGCCGAAGGTATCCCTCAGAACGAGGTCCATGGACTCGGGCAGTACCAGGCCAAGAACCAAAATCCCCGCAAGGGACGGCCAGACCATGTCGATGAAAAGCCATCCGTACAGTACGCCGAAGAAAACACCTACCACAGCCAGACCTTCACCGGAAAGTCCTGGAGGCAGAGGAAGAAAACGAAAGACCGCCATGATGGCTGCCATGACGGCGAGTTTGACATAGTATGCAGGAGTGTTTCTGCTCAGCGCAGCCCCCATGTTCCACCTCCGGTTATGCAGGCTTCCCCGGCAAAGCGCCGTCCCGTACGCAGGCGAAGTCCCGCGACAAAGGCACCATGACGACAGGCGACGGTGTCCGTGCTCAGGCAAAGGTCTTTCTCCGGAAACTTCCACTGAGTACGCCGAGGCCGTCTGCACAGTCAAACCCGGTCTCCGGTTCTCCGGCGTACGGGAAAGAGGGGAAAACATGGAAAAGAGCACGCAAAGCACAGCGTCCTTCCAAAGCCCGTCTGTGATGCTAAGACACAGGCAGGGGAAATGGCAACCGCTTTTTGGGGAAGGGGAAAGTTTCATCACCGGAGCGACACGACGCCCGTCTGCCGCCAGGCGCGCCGTGCCCCGTCCCTCCCTGCGGCACAAAGCCCCCCGACTTCCGGGTGAAGAGCGCTCCCCCCCAAAACACCGTGCGGCTGCAGAGACTTTCGTTTCTCATGACGGAAGGAGAGAGTGTTTCCGAAGGCGTGCCCCTCAGCGGTTTTCAGAGCAGCCGCAATCGGCCGTTCCCTTCGATACCGGCTTTTCCCGTCCGGTTCTGCCCGCGCCCAGGCCG
>CASFUJ010000247.1 GCA_949297645.1 uncultured Desulfovibrionaceae bacterium | reverse complement strand
GTGCCCACGGTGGAGCGGGGGTTGTGCGCGGTGGTCTGCTGTTCGAGGGAAATGGCCGGGGAAAGCCCCTCGATTTTGTCCACCAGCGGCTTGTCCATCTTGGGCAGGAACATGCGCGCGTAGGTGGAGAGCGATTCCACATAGCGGCGCTGACCTTCGGCATACACGATGTCGAAGGCGAGGGTGGACTTGCCCGAGCCGGACGGCCCGCACACCACCACGAGCTTGTCGCGCGGGATATCGACATCGACGTTCTTGAGATTATGCTGACGGGCTCCCTCGATATGGATGCAGGGGCCCGAATCGTTCATGGGCATCATGGTCGTCCTTTTTCGGGTAGGGGCGGGAAGGCCCGCCGTGCAGGGAAGGGGCGCGTCAGTGTCCGCGTTTTTTCAGCAGCGTGACGCGACGCACTACTTTTTCATAATAAGTATCATTCTCTGTAATGGCAACGGAGCGGGCGCGGCGGTTTTTCATGCGCATGAGGATGACCTCGAGCTTCTGCATCTGGCGCAGTTTTTCCGCGCCTTCGTCGCAGTTCTCGAGAAGGTCGAGAATGGTGTTTATTTCCCTGCGGTCCTCAAGTTCCGGCGGCAGATAGCCCGCATTCCTGAGCACCTTGTAGGCCATGCGCAGTTCCGCCGGAACGGCGGAGTCGTCTTCAAGTTCCAGGGGCCTGCCTTCGCCGGGCAGATGGTCGAAGGCGCCTTCCTTCTGCGCCTCCTGAATACGGCGTTCGGCCTGACTGGCCATGAAATGCAGAAAATCCTCCGCCATGGGCCCCTCCCGGACAGGCGTGTTTGGGGAAAGCCGCCTTCCTCCGGCAGAGCGCGCCCGCGCAGACGGACGAAGGCGTCGGCGCGTCATGCACGAAAAGAGGCGCGCTCTTTGCGTTTTTCACGGCCGCCGAAAAAAGATGCTCCGTGTCTGTGCTCTATACGCCGGAGCGGGGGCTTTTTCAATCGCCGTACAGGAGGCGCTTCCGGGAGGGGGAAAAGGAGACGGCGCGCCGGAACCTCTGCCTTCGGGCCGCAGGGGCGCGCCGTTGCGCAGCCGCGGCCCTCCATCCGGAGAGTAGCCTGCGCGATGACGCATCGCCGACAGTCCGGGACTTCTTCCGTGCAGCGCTCCGGGCGCCTCCCGGCGGAGGCTTTGCGGAAGACGGGAGGAGAAGGGCGTCTGCCGCGGGCAGGTTCGGGCGAGACTCCGTCCTTCTTTTTCCGGCGGGCATGAGGGAAGGCTGGCGCAGGGGCGCTTCTTCTCCCTCGGGGCGTTTTGCAGGAGCGCCTTTCACGGGCAGGGACGCGCTCAGCGGGGCAGAAAGCGACGGTAGTCGATGCCGTATTTCTTCATTTTATAATAGAAAATGCGGTAGGTGATGTCGATGTCGCGTGCGGCCTGATGGATGTTGCCGCGGCTTCGGGAGAGGGCCTCCTCAAGCCTTGTCTTTTCAAGGCGTCCCACTTCCTCATGAAAGCCCATGGACGCGGGACGCTCCTCTTCCTCCTCAAGGGACGAGTCTGCGCGCAGGGCCGGAGGCAGGTGGCAGGGCCGCACAAGAGAGTCTTCGCAGAGCAGCACGGCGCGTTCCATGGCGTTCTGCAGCTCGCGCACGTTGCCCGGCCAGCGCCAGGCGAGAAGAATGTCCGCGGCCTGCGGGGAGAGACGGGCGGCCGCCCGGCCGTAACGGCGGGAGAAGAGGTGCAGAAAATGTTCGGCGAGAGGCAGGATATCCTCCTTCCTTTCCCTGAGCGGCGGCAGAAAGAGGGGAAAAACGTTGATGCGGTAATAGAGGTCCTCGCGGAAAAGCCCCCTTTCCACCAGCTTTTCCAGCGGCTGATGCGTGGCGCAGATGAGGCGCACGTCCACCTTCACGGGCTTTTCCGCGCCGAGGCGCACGATTTCCTTCTCCTGCACGGCGCGCAGGACCTTGGCCTGCGCAGGCAGGGAGAGGTCGCCTATCTCGTCGAGAAAGAGCGTGCCGGAATCGGCCTGTTCGAACACGCCGCGTCTTGCCTGCTGCGCGCCGGTGAAGGCCCCCTTCTGCCAGCCGAAGAGTTCGCCCTCCACGAGGTCGGCGGGCAGGGCGGCGCAGTTCAGGCGGATGAAGGGGCGGGCGGCGCGGTCGCTGCACTGATGGATGGCCGAGGCCATGAGCTCCTTGCCGGAGCCGGATTCGCCCCGGAGCAGAACGGTGGTCTGGCTTTTTGCCACCTGCGCCACATGGTGCAACACATGGTTCATGGATTTGGAAAAGACCACGATGGAGGGCATGGTCTGAAGCACGGAGGGCAGGGGCCTGTCGTCCTGCCGCGTGTAGTGCCCGGCCTGACGCAGCATGTCTTCCTGAAGGCAGGCGACCTGATGGCCCACCAGCGCGGCCACCGTTTCCAGAAAGCGGCAGCGCAGGCGCAGCACGTCCGGAGAGGCCGTGGGCGTATCGGCGGAAAGGGTGCCCACGACGCTCTCCCTGCCGGAAGAGGCCGCGCCTTCCCGCGTGACGATGGGCACGCAGAGAAAGGCCAGAGAGCAAAGTTCCTCTTCACTGCGTTCGAAGAGACGGTTTTGAAAATCGGGATGGTTCTTCATGCACTCCACGACGACGGACCTGCCGGAAGAGAAGACCTGCCCGGTGACGCCCCTGCCCGGCGCGTAGGTGAGATGGGGAACGGAAGGTTGTCCCTCGGCCATGGAAAGATGCAGCGCGCCGTTTTCCGGGTTCTGCACCACGATGTGGGGCCGCAGGAAGGGCATGTCTGCGGAAAGCACGCCGAGAACACGGTGCAGCACTTCCCGGAAGGGGAGCGAGGGTTCGAGACAGCGCACGATGCGGCGCAGACTGTCCAGACAGGATTCGAAGGAGGAAACGTCGTTCTCGAGCATGGGAAGCTCCGCGGGCACGGCCCGTCAGGCATGGCGGAAAAAGGGGCGGCGGGGCATGCCCCGCCGCGGAAGGTCAGATGAGGCGTGCAAGGCGCTCCAGCGCCCTTCGCGTCAGTTCAGGCGTGTTGAAGGCCGTGAGACGCACATAGCCTTCGCCGCTTGCGCCGAAGCCCGAACCCGGGGTGCAGACCACGGCGGCCTTTTGCAGAAGATGGTCGAAGAAGCTCCAGGAGGAGAATCCCTCCGGCGTCTTCAGCCAGATATAGGGGGAATGGACGCCGCCGAAGGCCTGCAGGTTCATGTCGCGGCAGGCCTTCAGCATCATGTCCGCGTTGGCCTGATACACGGCGAGACTTTCGAGGAGCTGGGAGCGCCCCGGCTGTGTGAACGCGGCTTCCGCCGCGCGGAAAAAATTTAAAAATAGGAG
>CASFUJ010000246.1 GCA_949297645.1 uncultured Desulfovibrionaceae bacterium | reverse complement strand
TCGCCGTCCGCTCCGAACGTCATGTCCACGGAACCCGTCACGGCATTGCCGTAGGAACCGGTCGCTTCCGTGTCAACGCTGATGCTCGGCACGTCGTCCACGATGGTCACGGTGATGGCACCTTCTACCGTGGTCTCGGTGCCGTCCACGTCCGTCACGGTCACGGCAAGATTGTGGGAAATCTGCGTGTCCCATTCGGCCTTAAGACCATGCTCCGTGGTGTTGTCGTTCAGCGTGTAGGTGAACGTCAGCTCGCCCGTGGCCGCGTCGAAGCCCGTCACGGTCAGGACGCCTTCATCCGTGGAAACGGTGTTGCCCGTGAGCGCGCCGTTTTCAAACACGGTCACGCCGTCGATGACGATGCCGGCCACGCCGTCGGGTGCACTGATGCTCAGCGAGCCTTCTGCCGTGGTGGGCGCACCGGCCTGCCCGGCCTGAGAGCCGTCGTCAAGACCGGACTCATACACCGTCACCACTTCCGATTCCGCAGACGGGTCGGAAGGCGTCACCACAACGCCGTTGTCCACGCCGCTTATGGTGATGGTCACGGAACCCGTGGCAACGTCGCCGTCCGCGTCCGTATAGGTGTAGGTGAATTCTTCCGTCAGCGTCTCGCCGTCCGTGAGCGCCTTCACCGTCTCGTTGTCGTTGTCGAGCGTGTAGGAGTAGGTGCCGTCGGGATTCAGCGTGATGTCGCCGTACTGCCCCTTCTGTGCAGGGTCCGTCCACGCAAAGTCCGCGCCGTCCGCGCCGGCCACCGCGCCTTCAACGGCGTCGCCGGTAACGGCATTGCCGTCCCCTTCCGTCACGTCGTGCGTAAAGCTTCCGATGGTGGGCACGTCGTCGGTGATGACCACGCTCACCACGCCGGAGCCGGTGGAGCCGTCGGTATCCGTCACCGTCACCACAAGGTCGTGGGCGATGCTGTCCGCGCCCTCGCCCGTGTGTTCCTGCGTGGCCTGCGTGAGATGATAGGTGTAGTCCAGCCGGCCGGTGGCGGCGTCAAAGCCCGTCACTTCCAGATAGCCCTCGTCCGTGGACACGGTGTTGCCCGTGAGCGCGCCGTTTTCAAACACGGTCACGCCGCCGATGACGATGCTGGCCACGCCGTCGGGCGCGCTGATGCTCATGGCTCCGGAGGCCGAGGTTGCGCCCGCGCCGCGAAGACCGCTTTCCTGCACGCTCAGCACGTCGCGCTCGGCGCCTGCGTCGGCGCCGCCGTCATGCGGATTGTCGGGATTGTCGATGACGGGAATGTCGTCGATGTCGCCGGGGGTGACGGGCGTGACGGTCACGCCGTAGTCGATATCCCCGGCCGTGGCCGCGCCGACGGGTTCGGGATTCACCTCGCCGTCGCCCCAGCCCACGTCCAGACCGCCGAGGCGGTCCAGACCGTCCAGCAGAGAGGCGTTCACATAGTCATGAAAGCGGTTGCCGTTGCCCTGCCCGGTCGCGCGGGCGGGGCCGGCGGCGGGCATGAGGTCGGGCTCGTTCATGGCCATGAAGAAGTCTTCGCCCGCAATTTCCGCGCCTTCCACTTCAAAGGAAGGCATGTTGTCCTTGGAATAGGTGGTATAGAAATCCTGAAGACGCAGAACCGCGCCGTCCTCAAAGCTGAGCAGAAGGTCGTTGCCGTCGCGGGAAAGCGTGGCTTCATCCGTGGGAAAATCGAAAACGAAACGGCCGTCGGGCGCGCTGGGGACAGTCTGCGTGCTCGAGGCTTCGGGCTTGATAAGGCGTATGTCTGCCATGGCGGGACTCCTGTATGTTCATGCGGAAAAAGAACATGGAAAAGAGCCCGGAACGCACAAAAGGCTCGCACCGGCGACAAACCGGAGAGGGACCCGGCAGAAGAAAAAAGCGCATAAAAAAACCTGCCGCGCCCGGGCTGCTTACACACATGAGGCGGAAAAAACCGCCTTTCAGGCAAGCTCCTCGTCTCGACAGGAACTCTGCGGGCACTCCTTCAATGAGCACCCGTTGGTTACGGCATACCTTAAATTTTCCTCCTCTGTCAAGGAACCTGCGCTTTCTGAAAAAAGCGGCCGCTTTTCAGCCCGAAAAAAAGAATCAGCCAATGGAGGGCGCGAGTGCCCCCTCTTTCAATTTGTTGGTGAATGCTCGCAGGAAGCAAGGAAAACGCTTTTCCCCTGTGAGGTACGGCAATGTCCATCTCCGTATCGGGAAAAAAGTAAAAAAAATACTCCCCCATCGAGAGAAAAAAGGATAAACTCCACCAGCCATCAATAACAAGGATCACGGACATGCTGTCAGCCGAATATATCATCGCCCTTCAATCCCTGCCTGGATTCGGCCCCTTGAACATACGGCGCCTCTGCGCGCTGGCCGCGCAAAGCGACATCCGCTCCTCTGCCGATGTTCATACCCTCATCCGACAGTGTACGGTAAGCATCACGGCAGGCAGTACCATCGACAGGGAAACGTTTGGCAAAGCCCTCTCCTTCGCCTGTCGCATTCTTGACGACGCCGTCCATAACGGTATCGGTATTCTCACCTTTCAGGACAAGGCCTTTCCCGCCGCCCTGCTCGACGCCGTGAACGCCTCGGGCAGAATCGACCCGGCCCTCGTGCTCTACTATCGGGGAAGTCTCGAAGCGTTGTCCCTGCCCGGCGTGGCTCTGGTCGGCACGCGACATCCCTCGCCGGAAGGCGTCGAGGACGGGGAATATTACGGTGCGGCGCTGGCGGAGGCGGGCTGCAACATCGTAAGCGGCCTTGCCCTCGGCTGCGATGCGGCGGGCCATCGCGGCGCGCTTCTTCGCGGCGGGCGTACCACGGCCTTTCTCGGTCACGGACTCGACACCCTCTATCCGCGGGAAAACATCCCTCTGGCGCGCTCCATTCTGGAACGCGGCGGCCTTCTCATGAGCGAATATCCCGCAGGCACACGCATCGCCCCCCGCAACTTCGTGGCCAGAAACCGTCTTCAGGTCGCACTCGCGCGCGCCACCCTCGTCATTCAGTCCGGCGCGAAAGGCGGCACCATCCATACCGGCAACATGACCCTCGCCGCGAAAAAGCCGCTCTTCTGCATACGCTACGACGCGCCCGTCGAACCTGACGTCTGCCTCGGCAACGCCCGTCTGGTGCGCTCCGGCGGAAGCTACGTCGGCCGCAGGGACGAAGCGGAAATTCTGCAACGCGTCCTTCCGTAGGCAAAAACGCCTCTTCTCCCCGTCTTCGCCGTCGCCCTGTCCCCGGTTCACGCCGTTCCCGCCGTCTGCTTTTCCACACCCGCCGTGTCGAACACGGTATGCGAAACGTCCGACTCCTGCGGCCGGGCGCGCCCCCGCCCCTCCCCTGTGCCTCTCTCCGCTCCTCCCGCCGCATATCCGCCCGACAGCAAAACGTTTCCCTGCGCCCCGGCGCTTGTCCCGCGCGGTAAACGCCTCCTTTCCCACGCGTGTCCACGGGGGAGCGACGTGTCCCCTGTGCCCGCTCCCGGCCCTCCTTTCCTATGTGTCTTCCCCCCTGCTTGTTCCCTGCGCTCCGGCGCTTTGTTCCTTCCACGCCTCTTCTCCCCGTCTTCGCCGTCGCCCTGTCCCCGGTTCACGCCGTTCCCGCCGTCTGCTTTTCCACACCCGCCGTGTCGAACACGGTATGCGAAACGTCCGGCTCCTGCGGCCGGGCGCGCCCTCACTCCTCCCGCTCTCCGGCCGCGCCCCCCTCTCTTCCTTTTTCTTCCGACCCGGCGTCTCGCCCGCAACGCGTCCGTCATGTTCCGCAACGGCGCGCATCATCACATCGCCCCGCATCGTGCGCGTCTTTTTTTTCAAAGAAGTCCCGCTTTGTGATTTCAATCACAGTCTCATTTCTCACGGCAGGATATAAAAGAGGCGCCCTGTTTTTTCCTATCCAAGGAGGAGAGTGATGAAAACGCCCAGGCACGGTCCATGGAAAGTCCTGCTGACAGGCACGGCGCTGGGAGCGGCGCTGGTGCTTCTGGCGGCGGGAGGGATGGCGTATTCCGATTCCAGGCCCTTCTGTTCCACCTGTCACGTCATGCGCGAGGCGGCGCTCACGCACAGCCGCTCGCCGCACGCGGAGCTCATGTGCAACGAATGTCACGCGCCGCACAACCTGCTCGCGAAGCTGCCCTTCAAGGCGCAGGAAGGGCTGCGCGACTTCGCGGCCAATCTTCAGGGGAAGGAGGCCCCCCTGCTCGCGCGGCTGGAAACCCGGGAGGTAGTGAACGCCAACTGCCGCGCCTGTCACAAGGTGACCAACGGCGACGTGATGATGGCGAAACCCTATTGCGTGGACTGCCACCGCGGCATGGCGCATCAGAAGAAAATCCCCGTCAGTTTCAGGGAGGCGGCAGATGAATAGAACGACTATGCTCATGACAGGCGCGGCTCTTGTGTGCTCTCTTGTGTGCACGGGCTGCCAGGACGACACCTATGAGGTGAAAACGCCCATCTACCAGAGCGGCCTTCCCGCCGATACGCTGAAGGCCTCGGAATTTGAAAAGGCTTTTCCGCTCCAGTACGCCGCCTACCGGCAGAACGACGAAAGCTCGGTGATGACCGAGTACAAGGGCTCGGTGAATTTCCGCAAGAACGACGGGGTGAATCCGCTGCCCAAAGGGTTCCGCGCGGCGCAGCCGTATCTCAAGAATCTCTGGCTCGGCTATCCGTTCATGTATGAGTACAACGAGGCGCGCGGCCACACCTACGCGGTGAAGGACATTCTCGACATCGACCGCATCAACCGCTATTCGCCGGACGGCAAGGGCAACATGCCCACCACCTGCTGGAACTGCAAGGTGCCGAACATCGCGCAGTGGGTGGCCGCGGAAGGCGACGGCGTGTGGAGCCGGGACTTCAACGACTACCGCACCAGGGTCGATGTGATGAACGAGAGCATCAGCTGCGCCACCTGCCACGACACCACGAACATGGAGCTTCAGCTCTACTCCATTCCGCTCAAGGACTGGCTGGCCAGAAGCGGAAAGGACTGGGCCACGCTCTCCCGCAACGAAAAGCGCAGTCTCGTGTGCGGTCAGTGCCATGTGGAATACTACTTCACTCACAAGGACAACGGCCCGGCGGGCAAGCCCGTGTTCCCGTGGGACAACGGCTTCGACCCCGAGGACATGTATGAATACTACAACACCCACGGCGCGAACAACGGCCCGTTCAAGAACGGCCCGCACGGCGCGGCCGGAGTGTCCTGCGCGGACTGCCACATGCCCTACCAGAAGCAGGACGGCAAGAAGTTCTCCAGCCACTGGTGGACCTCGCCGCTCAAGGACCCGGAACTCACCGCCTGCCGCACCTGCCATTCGGACAAGACGCCGGAATTTCTGCGCGCCCGCGTGCATGACATTCAGGAAAAGACCTACCGCCAGCTTCTCAGGGCGCAGGAAACCAGCGTGATGGCCCACGAGGCCGTACGCCTCGCCAACGAGTTCGAAGGCGACAGGAACCCGCGCTATGAGGAACTCATGGCTGCGGCGCGCGAAAACGTACGCAAGGGCCAGTTCTTCTGGGACCTCATTTCCGCGGAGAACAGCGTGGGCTTCCACAATCCGGCCAAGGCCCTCGACACGCTCATGAGCTCCATGGACTACAGCCGCAAGGCCGTGGATTTGTGCCTCGAGGCCACCAACGCCCATATCGCCGCAAACCTTGCCGGAGACATCAAGGACATCGTGCCGCCCATTCTGGAGCACAGCCGCAAGCTCCAGCAGGACCCGGAACACATGAAGAGCCACAAGTGGCTCACCTACCTGCCCGTGCTGCCTGAAGCGGGTCTCGTGTGGGAAGGCAACGTGCGCGTCCGCTGATGCTCTCTGAGACCGCGTCCCCCGCGACGCGGTTTTCCCCTCGACCGGCGCTTTCCGCCCCCCCAGGCGGAAGGCGCCGTTTTTCATGACGACCGGCAGGACGCGCAAGGCGAAAAAACGAAAACAGTCCTGTCGCCTCCCGGAAATCGTTTTCCATGGGAAAACCTCCGGACAGCGACTTTCTCCTCGCCTGAAGTACGTTGCGCTCTCTCCGCCGGCCGCCGGAAAGCGGACCGGAGCCTCTGGAGTTTCCCTGTTCGGAAGCGCTCCCACACGACCTTTTCCGCCGAGGGCGGGAAGCAGCGATACGCCAGGGGGCTCCGCCCTTCCGCCCCTCCTCCTGCACGGCGTTTTCCTTTCCGCCCCGGCCTGCCCAAGGGCACCATGTTTCCACCGTTCAGACAACGCCACCGATTGACGGCGTATCAGGCGTCATGAAGGACAAACGCTCCGGACAGGCCAACGTCAACAGGCGCATGGGTCCGCATCGGAAAAGACGGCT
>CASFUJ010000245.1 GCA_949297645.1 uncultured Desulfovibrionaceae bacterium | reverse complement strand
GGTGGGCGGCATCTACAGCCCCGCCATCGCTGAAGAAGTGCTGGCCAAGGGGCAGGCCGACTATGTGCTCATGGGCCGCTCCGCCATGGCCGACCCGGACATCATCAAAAAGGCCAAGGAAGGCCGGGAAGACGACATACGTCCCTGCCTGCGCTGCGACTACTGCCTCGACCACGGCCGCCGCGTGGCCATCTCCAAGGATCTGCACCTTCTCACCTACCCGAGCTACGACCGTACCTGCATGGTCAACCCCCTGCAGTTCCAGAGCGCGCAGAAACTGCGCATCGCTCCGGCGGAACGTTCCAAGAAGGTCGCCGTCATCGGCGGCGGCGTCGCCGGCATGAATGCCGCCATCAGCTGCGCCGACCGCGGTCACAGCGTGGTGCTCTATGAGAAGACCGACCGTCTCGGCGGTCAGGCCCTTCTCTCCGATCCCATGTGGTTCAAGAAGGAAATGAAGCTGTTCCATGAATATCTGGAACGCCAGGTGAAGAAGCGTCCCGCCATCACCGTCATCTACAACACCGCCGCCACGCCTGAAATCATCGAACAGAACGATTTCGACGCCGTCATCGTGGCCGTGGGCGCCGAACAGATCGTGCCGCCCATCCCCGGCGTGGAAAAGGCCAGGATGTCCTTTGATGTGTTCGGCCATGAGGACACGGTGGGCAAGAAGGTCGTCATCATCGGCGGCGGCGCCATCGGCGTGGAACTCGGCATCCATCTGAACGGCCTCGGCCATGAGTGCACCATCGTGGAAATGGCTGAGCATCTCGCCGCCAAGACGGAACTCACCGAACGTACCGCCTACATGATTCACCTGGACAAGAACAAGGTCAAAACCATGGTGAGCACTACCTGTCAGGAAATCACCGACAACGGCGTCTGGGTGGAAAACGCCGACGGCAGACAGTTCATCGAAGCCGATACCGTCATCATTTCCGTGGGCACCAAGCCGCTCGTCAAGGAACGCGACCAGTTCATCGACATCGCCTTCGATGTCATCAATGTGGGCGACTGCGTGAAGGCTTCCAGCATCGTTCATGCCGTGCATACCGGCTTTGATGCCGGCCTCACGCTGTAACACACTGCAAGATCTGTAAGCTGGGGCGGAAGGACATGGTTTTTCCGCCCCTTTTTCTTTAATGACTCCACCCTTGCCGCAATACTGCCCGCCTGTAGCCTGCCCTGTCTCCTCCGGTTCTCTTTCCCGGACAAAAGCCCAATGTACGGCACCGGATACGGCAGACAAGGAAAGTCCCGGCTCTTTACCCACGAAACGGCCATCCGTTTCTACGGAACAAATATTGTTCCAGAACAAACGGAGCGGCAAAACTTTTCATCCGACATGTGGTCTTGATGCAGGCCCTCTTTCGCTCCGTAAGGAAGGTTTTCTGCAACCTCATGGAGCCTTGCCTCGACAAGTCCGGTCTGCCACGCAACGACGTGCTTGCGCCCATTCAAAGAAAAAGGCTTTCCGGACTCGAGACTTGCGGAGAAGCGGCGAGCTGGTTATCATATCGTGGTGACCGATACTCCCCCGCCGCATGCAGCGACCGGGAAGCACCGAAGAAGGTGACACCATGCGCCTGGAGCAACTGAGCTACCTTATTGAAATCACCCGCCTCCAATCCATCAGCAAGGCGGCGGAAACACTGCACATCTCACAACCTGCGCTGTCGGCTTCCGTAAAAAGCCTGGAAACCGAACTCGGCATTTCCCTGTTCAAGCGTACCAATCGGGGCATTTTCCTGACAACAGAAGGGGAAAGAATCCATAACGACGCCGTAGGCATTCTGAACATCATCAACGGCTGGTACACCCAGTACCACGAGCAGGAACCGGAGGGAGAAATCCATCTGGCCTGCACACCCATCATCAGCTGTTACATCACCCCGAATATCATCGTTCCCTTCCAGAAACGCTACCCGAAAATCACCATTTTCGTGCACAGCTCCCAGCACTACGACATCATAGGCAAGCTGAAGACCACCAGTGCCAACATGGCCCTGACCACACTCTCCGGTAACACCAAACTCATAGAACAGATACGCGCCATGAACTGGGAAGAAAAACATCTGTTCACCGACGAACGCCGTCTGTACATCGGAGCCAACCATCCTCTGGCCGCCAAAAAAGAGCTTACCCGGGAGGACCTCAAGGCGCTGAACCTGGCCTACTATTCTGATGTAAGAGACCAGATTTCCCGCAACTATGTGCCGTTTTTCGGCAATACCTACCGGCTTGCGAACAAAGAGGATATTCTCGACCTTGTCATCAAGAACGAAGCGGGATTCATCCAGCCCTATCATCTCTTTCGTCATGACTACCGGGTGATGGAAAAACTCATCGTGGAGCGCCCCATTCCCCTGACGGAAGTGGACAGCAGGGCCGACGTCTTTGCCCTGCACGCGCCGGACATCTCTCCCATCGAGCAGCTTTTCTGGGATTATCTCATCGAGCAGTTCTCCTGCAATCTGTAGAACGAAGCTCCGGACCGACTCCCCGCGGGCCCTACGTCCGGGTAAGACATTCTGACGAAACACGCTCCTCCCTGCCCGAAGGGGGCTCGGCAGCTTCCCCGGGAAGCATGTCTGCAAGGGAAAAGCAGACTACGAACCATGCCGACGGCGTACTTTGCAACGTATGCGGAATCTTTGCCGGATAAGGTCACTTTTTGACTCATGGCTTCTGGACGCCGTCAGTTCTTCTCAGCCGGTCTTCCCTCCGGCGGATACAAAAAAGGCGGGCAATAGCCCGCCTTTGAAAAATTGTGGTCGAAACTACTTGTTGCGGGAATCGAGAATCTTCTGCACCGCGGCCTTTTCCATGGCTATGTCGGCAACAGGCGCCTTGTCCCTTCCGAGCATGACGCGGAAATCCGCGGCAAAGTCGTAACTCAGACGGGCAGGCTGTTCGGAAATGTATGCGGCCTGGAACTCGTCGTCATAGCGCATGGCATAAAAATACCGGGCAAGCGGACGGGCGGGAACCATGAGTTCTCCTTCCTCCATGAAAGGCTCGGGAGAATCCAGCACCATGTCATCTACAAGCATGAGCGGACGGGAGGAGCCCATCTTCAGAGTCTTCCCCTTCCAAGTCAGCACTGCTGTTTCTTCCGGTCTGTTATAGACGACCTCGGTCCCGGGGAAGGCCAGCGGCAGGAAGGTGACCGGCAGAAAGAGTTCTCCGCCCTTTTCCATGGCCGTTCCCGACGGCATATCGACCAGCCTGTTGTCCACGTACGCCCGACTCGCGCCTGCAGCTATGGCCACGGCATTGCGGTCCGGTACGACGGGAGAGGCGGCCTTGACCCGTACCAC
>CASFUJ010000244.1 GCA_949297645.1 uncultured Desulfovibrionaceae bacterium | reverse complement strand
ACCACCGTGGACCAGACCGTCACCCAGGTTATCGAACAGAACATGACCGGCATCGATAACCTCATCTACATGCAGTCGAAGTCCGACTCCTCCGGCATGTCCACCATCACCCTCACCTTCGAAGTGGGCACCGACCCCGACGTCGCCCACATGCAGGTGCAGAACAAGGTGCAGCAGGTGCAGTCTCAGCTGCCCTCCGCCGTGCAGAGCTACGGCGTGTCCGTGTCCAAGGGCAACGACAACATGTTCATGGTCATCACCCTGTTCTCCCCGGACGACAGTCAGGAGAACATCGACCTTGCCGACTACATCAGCACCAACATCAAGGACGAAATCAGCCGTACCCAGGGCGTGGGCACCGTGCAGGTCTTCGGTGGCAAGTACGTCATGCGCATCTGGCTCGACCCGGACAAGCTGACCAAGTACGAGCTCACCCCCTCCGACGTGCGCACCGCCATCTCCGCACAGAACGCGGAAGTCACCGCCGGTCAGCTCGGCGCGAACATGATTGGCGGCAAGAACGACCAGGCCCTCAACGTCATCATCAAGGCCCAGAGCCTGCTGCGCAACGTCGAAGAATTCGAGAACGTCCTTCTGAAGGTGACGGAAGACGGCCAGAGAGTGTTCATCCGCGACGTGGCCCGCGTGTCCATGGGCACGGAAATGGACGGCATCACCAGCTACTACAACGGCCATCCCGCGTCCGGCATAGGCGTCACCCTGGCTCCCGGCGCCAACGGCCTCGAAACCGCCAACCTCGTGAAGGCCAAAATCGAGGAACTGTCCCACTACTTCCCCGACGGCATGACCTACGAGCTGGCCTTCGACACCACGCCCCCGGTCATCGCCTCCATCGAGGAAGTGGTGAAGACCCTCGTGGAAGCCATCATCCTCGTGTTCCTCGTCATGTGGCTCTTCCTGCAGAGCTTCCGCGCCACCATCATCCCCACCATCGCCGTGCCCGTCGTGCTTCTCGGCACCATGGGCGTGCTGCTGGGCTTCGGTTACAGCATCAACACTCTGACTCTGTTCGCCATGGTGCTCGCCATCGGTCTGCTCGTGGACGACGCCATCGTGGTCGTGGAAAACGTGGAGCGCGTGATTGAGGAGGAACATCTCGACCCCGTCACGGCCACGGAAAAATCCATGGACCAGATAAGCTCCTCGCTTATCGGCATCGGCGTGGTGCTCTCCGCCGTGTTCCTGCCCATGGCCTTCATGAGCGGCTCCACGGGCGTCATCTACCGGCAGTTCTCCGTGACCATCGTGTCCGCCATGACGCTGTCGGTGCTGGTGGCCCTCATCCTTACCCCCTCGCTCTGCGCAAGCATGCTCAAGCCCCACTCCCAGGGCGCCCAGCACGGCTTCTTCGGCTGGTTCAACCGCATGTTCACCAAAAACCAGCACCGCTACTCCGGCGGCGTGCACGCCCTCGTGCAGCGCGGCGGCAGACTCATGATCATCTATGTCGCGCTCGTCGCCGGCCTCGGCCTCGTGTACAAGCAGCTGCCCACCTCCTTCCTGCCTTCGGAAGACCAGGGCGCCATCATCACCATGCTGCAGATGCCCCCGAATGCCACGCTGGAACAGACGACAAAGCAGTTCCGCGAAGTCTCCGACTACGTGCTCAACGAAGAAAAGGATTCCGTGGAATCCATGATGTTCGTGGCCGGTTTCGGCATGGGCGGCATTTCCGAAAATACCGGCATGGGCTTCGTGAAGCTCAAGGACTACGACGAGCGCACCAGGCCCGGACAGGACGCCGCATCCGTGGCCGCGCGCATCCGTCAGCGCTTTGCGGGCATTCTCGACGGCCAGTTCATCGCCTCCATTCCCCCGGCCATCATCTCGCTGGGCATGACCAACGGCTTCACCATGGAGCTGCAGGACAGAGGCGGCGTAGGCCACGAAAAGCTGGTGGAAGCGGGCAAGCAGCTCATGGGTTCGGCCTTCGCCAACCCGAGCATCGCCTACATCCGTCCCACCGGCATGGACGACATCACCCAGTTCAACATCCATCTGGACAACGCCAAGGCCACCAGCATGGGCCTGACCCTCGCCAGCGTGAACTCGGACGTCTCCACCATGCTCGGCGGCTCCTACGTCAACGACTTCGTGCACAACGAACGCGTGAAGAAGGTGTATGTGCAGGGCGACGCCACCGTGCGCCGCAACCCCGAAAGCCTCAACCGGCTTCAGTTCCGCAACCAGTACGGAGAAATGGTGCCCTTCAACGCCGTGTTCTCCACGGACTGGACCTTCGGCCCCGCCGTGCTCCAGCGTTACAACGCCATGCCTGCTCTGGAATATCAGGGCGAACCCATGTCCGGCGTGGCTTCCGGTATCGCCATGGCCATCATGGAAGAGGAAGTGAGCAAGCTCGGCAAAAACTTCGGCATGGAATGGACGGGCCTCTCCTATCAGGAAAAAATGGCCGGTTCCCAGACCACCATGCTCTACGCCCTGTCCGTACTGGTGGTGTTCCTGGCCCTCGCCGCCCTGTATGAAAGCTGGTCCATCCCGTTTGCCGTGCTGCTCGTCATCCCGCTCGGTATTCTCGGCGCCGTGCTCGGCACCTACTTCAAGGATTTGACCAACGACGTGTATTTCCAGGTCGGTATTCTGGCCGTCATGGGCCTCTCGTCCAAAAACGCCATCCTTATCGTGGAATTCGCACGAAACCTGCGTGAGGAAGGCCGCAGCCTCATCGACGCCACGGTGGAAGCCTGCCGGCTTCGTCTGCGCCCCATCCTCATGACGTCTCTGGCCTTCGGCCTCGGCGTGCTGCCCATGATGTCCGCCTCGGGCGCGGGCGCGGCCAGCCAGCACGCCGTGGGCACGGCCGTGTTCTGGGGCACCGTGTGCGCCACGACGCTGGGTATCTTCTTCATTCCCACCTTCTTCGTGGTCATCTGCTCCACGACGGAATGGATCGGCCGGAAGCTGAAGAGAAGACCCCGCTACGAGTAAAACCTGACCGGAGGACGGCAGACGCCGCCCCCGTCGTATGAAAAAGGGCCGCCCGAAAGGACGGCCCTTTTTTCTTAAGCCTTCAGGCAGTTGAGGGAGCGGAAGCGACCGAAACAGAAAACCACCCGCTAAGCGGGTGGAACCCAAAACGGTTATACCTAAAAAAAACACCTTTTCGATAAGACGGAGTTGTTCAGACTCCCGTCCACATCGACAAGGTCTTTTTTTTATGGCGGAAGAACAACATCCGGCACATACGAAACGGCTGTGTAGGCACCATATTGTCTTCACTCCCAAGTATAGGAGAAAAGTAATTTATGGGCAATACCGAGAGGAGATAGGAAAAATAATACG
>CASFUJ010000243.1 GCA_949297645.1 uncultured Desulfovibrionaceae bacterium | reverse complement strand
AAGACCGCTCTGGAGCAGGTGGACGCCAATGTAGAAAAGGCCGCGCGCACGCTGGGCGCTTCGGAACTTTCCATTTTCTTTTCCATCAGCCTGCCCCTCGCCGCCCGGGGTATTCTGTCCGGCTCCATGCTTGCCTTCGCCCGGGGTATGGGAGAGTTCGGCGCAACGCTCATGCTGGCCGGCAACATTCCGGGCAGGACACAGACGCTGGCTCTTGCCATTTATGACGCCTTTCAGGCCGGCAACGACGCCCTCGCCGCGTGTCTCGTCATCCTCACCTCGTGCATCTGCGCCGCCATTCTCATAACCGCGGATTATCTGCTGGGAGGTTCCCGGTGATAGAACTCTCCGTACAGGCCACGCTGAAAGGCAGACAGGGCTCCTTCAGTCTGGACATCAGCCTCAGAAGCTCCGCTTCCCGTCTCGTCCTCTTCGGCCCTTCCGGTTCGGGCAAGACGCTCACGCTCCAGATGATAGCGGGCCTCATCCATCCTCAGCAGGGGCATATTATTCTGGACGACACGGTCTTTTTCGACTCCTCACGGGGCATAGACATGCCCACCCGCAAGCGGCGCGTCGGCTATGTGTTTCAGGATTACGCTCTGTTCCCGCACATGACGGTACGGCAGAATCTGGCCTTCGCCCTGCATCAGCAGGAAAAGCACATGCCTGTTGCGGCGGTCTTCCGGGCCGTCGTGCCCGCCCCGCTTACAGCTGAACAGCAGGAAGCCATACACCGTACGCTGGAACTTCTGGAAATCACCCATCTTGCCGACCGCCGCCCCTCGCAGATATCCGGCGGCCAGAAACAGCGCGCGGCCCTTGCCAGAGCGCTGCTCATTTCTCCCCGCGTGCTGCTGCTGGACGAACCCTTCGCCGCGCTGGATCCCCTGCTTCGCATCCGCATGCGCAGGGAAGTCGCGCAGATTCTCAGCGACTGCGGCGTGCCTCTCATCATGATAACCCACGACCCGGAAGACGTGGACGCCTTTGCCGACGACCTGGCCGTCTATGCCGATGGCAGAATTCTGGCCATGGAAGAGGATTTCCGCGGCCGAACCCTCTTTTCGCAGGATTCTCTCTCCTATCTCACCGACATTCTGAACCGGGGCGGCCACGCCGACAGGCCCTTCGGTTTCGACGATGTGTAGCCGGACGGAGCCTTTGTCAGGCAGGCTTCCTGCCGGAAGCGGAAAAACGGACGGTTCTTTCCGCACAGGCTCTTTCTGCCCGTCTTCCCTCGGCTCCGGGGACGGGCCGTTCTGTCGGCCGTTCTTCCCATCGTCGTCCGATGTTCTCCTTTCTCTGCGGGGACTGCAGATTCCTGCGGCCCTATGCACCCGGATGAAGATTTCCTTTTCCCGCCGCACATGCAGGAAACAGAAACTTCCTCCCCGCGAAAGCAGCGCACCGCGGCATGACGACTTCCATACGTTCCGGCAGGCTCCGTCCTCTGCTCCCCGTCTGCCCTTCTCATGCCCCCTTTCTCAGGTCGCGCTCCGCACGTCCGTGCTCTGCCGATGGCAAACACTGTCGAAAACGCCCCGTCACGCTCTCCATTCCTTGTCGCGCTCCGCACGTCCGTGCGCCGACGCTTTGCCCTCCGCGGCATTTCCACCGACTCACCTCCTGTCTCGTCCCGCCGACGCGCCCCTGTCCGTCTCCTGCCTCTGTCCATGCCCTGCCCCGGCAGGCGGAGAATGAAAAAAAACAGGCGGAGCGTGTAACCTGCGCCGCCCGTGCCGACACCCTTTCCCCGACTCTGATGCCCGGACGCCGCCGATGGCGAACACTGTCGAGACCGCCCCGCTCCGCCCCATCACCCGGATTCCGCCCCCGCCGCGCCTCCGGCCGGTTCTTCCTGAAATGAAAAAGCCGCCCCGCGTCGGCAGGGCGGCAAAACCACTTCCGTTAAAAGAACCGTCGGAACAGTATCGCTACTTCACCGGACTGAAGCCGTAGTGGGACAGAATTTCCAGTCCGCGCGGAGAAAGCACGAAGTCCACGAACTTCTGCGCGGCTTCCTTCTCGGCGCTGTCCTTCGTGACTGCGATGGGATAGCACACCGGCTTGTGTCCGGTCATGGCCGTGACGATACGCACATCCTTGCCGCCTGCCAGCGCGTCCGTACGATAGACGAAGCCCGCATCCGCTTCACCGCGCTGAATATAGCTCAGCACCTGACGCACGTTATTGCCGAACACAAACTTGCTCTGCAGAGCTTCCCACATTCCGGCGCCGGTCAGGGCCTCGCGGGCATAACGACCGGCGGGCACGCTCTCGGGCTGTCCGATGGCGATATGCTTCACGTCCGCTCCGGTAAGCGCTTCAGGACCGGCCAGTTTACTGTCCGCATGCGTGATGAGCACAAGGTCGTTCAGGGCAAAGTCCTTGCGGGTGGCAGGGTTCATCAGATTCTTCTTCTCGGCCGAATCCATGGTCTCCTGATCCGCGGAAGCGAACACGTCCACAGGCGCGCCCTGCTCCATCTGGCGAAGCAGATTATTGGAAGAGGCAAAGTTCAGGTTTACCTTCACACCTGTATCCCTGGTGAATTCCTGAGAAATCTGCGTAAAGGATTCCGACAGGCTGGCCGCGGCGGAAACCGTAAGCTCCGCCCCCATGGCCGCCGTGGCGCTCAGACTGAAGGCAAGAAGCAGAGCCGCAATACCGAGTTTTTTCATGAGAACCTCCTCATTTCAATAGTTGCCTCTAACATACAAGATTTGTTGATTTTTTCAATCGCTCTGACGAATTTTTTTTCAAAAATCAAAAATATCTGCAATATCAGGATGTTATTTTTCCATACATCACCTTTTTTCCCTTTATTTCAACAATCAAAGAAACTGTTGCATGCCATGAAAATCACGTCATCTTATTCACATTATGCATGATGAAGCCTGTAAAATCACTAAAAACGAGTTTTCGCTACCTGAAATTACAGTCTCCTTTTTCCATGAACAAGCAGAAAAAATGCGTTCCGGCATTTTTCTTCGGGCATATTCTTTACATTTCTTTAAAATAAAATCACTAAAACGGAGTTTTCATGACCGGCCCTCACGCTTTTCCCTTCCCCGGGAGGGATAACGGCCATCCGGCGCTCAGGCCCCGCGGTCCCTTTTCTTTTCTTCCGTTTTGTAGGATGGAAAAGAAAGCTCCCCTTTTCTCCCGGCCCATGCCGGAACAACGCTTTTGCCCGGAAACATCATGCCGACTCTCTATCTGCTTCGACACGGAACGCTTCTCCCCAATCCCGAGCGCCGCTTCATCGGTCAGAGCGACATACCGCTATCCGAAGAAGGCCGACGGCAGGCCATGTACTGGAAG
>CASFUJ010000242.1 GCA_949297645.1 uncultured Desulfovibrionaceae bacterium | reverse complement strand
CCCTGTTCTGCCGAACCTTCGTCATGGAAGACGGCGATTCCGATACTGCGTAGGTCCCGTAATATTCCCTCCCGACCCGTATTGCCCACTGCATGATAAAAGACGCCGCGGAAGGCAGACTTCCGCGGCATCTTTTGCTGAAAAACAGGCAGGACTATGCCTGTCCGCCCTGCTTCTTCACTTCAGAAAATGGCTTGAGCACGGGCGATTCCGCCATGATCTTACGGGCCGCTCCGTAAAGACGGTCCAGAGCGCGGTCGGTTATCATGCGCTCCTGCATGGCGGTGATGACACCGGCCTCCCAGATGGTCTTGCGCAGGTCGTCATAATTCTGTCCCGTGCCTTTGGTCATGGCGCGCACGGCCTCTTCGGCCTCCTGCCAGCTTGCGCTGATGCTTTCCCTCTGGGCCAGCGCCAGCAGGAAAGTATGCCCCTTCGCTTTTTTGCGCGCGAATTCCATGGCCTCTTCCTGCATGTGCTCCAGCGTCTCGCGGATGGTCTCCTCCGTGGCGTGCTGCTTTTTCAGGTAGTGTTCGGCATCGCGCAGGTGTTCACGGTAAAAACGCTGCACAAGGCTTTCCGGAAGCGGAAAATCCTGTCCGGCAAGCTGTTCTTCCATGAGCTGATGCTTGCCTTCCCTCTGAATCTGCCGCATGTGGGCGGCAAAGGTCTGCTGCCAGACTTCCTGCTTCAGGTCATCGAAGGTCTTGAAGCCCAGCTTCTGCGCAGTCTCATCGGTAAGCGGCGGCAGCACCTCGCGCTGGATGCGGCGAAGCACCACGTCAAGCTGCACCTCACGACCGCGCAGCGTGGGATCAGGGTAGTTGTCCGGGCATATCATCACGCCATGCCCCTGTTCTCCCACGTTCAGCGCGCGGACTATGGGATCCATTTCCGGCACTTTCGCTCCCGGCTTCACGGGCAGAAGCTGAAGGCGGAAATTATCTGCCGTCATGCCGGGCAGGGCCCTGCCGTCCACGGTGCCGCGCACGTCCACAATCAACAGATCGTTATCCTGCGGCTTGCGGCCGGTGACTTCCTCATATACGGCCAGACGGCGCAGCGCCTGGTCAAGCATGGCGTTCAGCGCCTCTTCCGCAGGAGCCGGGTCGGGAACCACCACGGAGAGACTTTCAAGGTCAGGCAGGCTCACCTCGGGCAGAACGTCGAAGGAAGAGGAAAAGGCGAACTCCCGCCCATCCTCGGCCGGCTGACCGCGATACTGGGAAGGACTCAGAGGTCGAATTCCTTCTTTTTTCAGAATGTCCATCATGGCGTCGTCGGCCAGCATTTCCGTGGCGTCGGCAGCCACACGGGAGGCAAAACGGCTCTTGATGACATTGACGGGAATCTTGCCCACACGAAAACCCGGCAGGTTCATGCCTTTGCCGATGCGCTTTGCCGCCCGCTCAAAGGCCTTCTTCACCTCGTCGGCGCCGTATGTCACCGACAGGGAAACGGATGTGGGGGACGTTTTCTCTATGCTGTATTCCATGAAATGTTTCTCCTCGCGCGTTACGCGAAAGCAGGAACTTCCGCAGGAAGCGCTTCGCAGACTTTTGCCTGCCGCCTTCCCCGGGCCCCCGCGTTCTTCAGCCCCTGCGCACCTTTTTCAGAAGTTCATCCAGCGCCCGCTCCTCCAGCATGGCGGCGCGCATCTCAAACACGTCTCCGCCGATGGCCAGCCTGCGCCTGTACGATTCGACATCCATGTTCTGCCTTGCCGCACGGGCCGCAAGCACCCGGTCAAGTTCCTCACGGGCGACATCGAGTCCTTCCCGGCGGGCCCAGCCGAGAAGAAGCACCCGTACTCTGGCCTTCCTCACGGCCTTTTCTTCCGCCTCCTCCTTCATGAGCGCCAGACTTTCCTTCAGACTCTCGGAAGAGGCATACTGCGGAGAAAGATACTGGCGGGAGCGGCGCATGGCCTCGCGCCTGCACCTTTCCGTCAGGGCGGCAGGCACTTCCACATTCTCCGCTCTTTCCAGCTCCGCCACAAGAGCGGCTCTGGCCTCGGCGCGCACATGCCGCGCACTCAGTATAAGAGCCTGTTCGCGGGCAGACGCCTTCAACGCGTCCACATTGCGAAAACCAAGCTTCTGCGCGATTTCTTCCGTAAGCGGAGGAAGCTCCTCTCTTTCCATACCGCGAAGCGTCACGGTCAGCTCGATATCCCGACCGCGCAGAGATGGGTCCGGGTAATTATCCGGACACACCGTTGTGCCGGTGCCTGTTTCCCCCACGCCAAGACCGCGTACAATCGGGTCGAGGTCGGGCACTCTTTCCCCCGGACGGGGAGGCGTGAGTCGCATGCGGCACGGGCCGGTGTTCATGCCGGGCAGGACATGCCCGTCGATTTTTCCCGTCACTTCCGCGTCCACGACATCAAAATCCTGCGGACGGCCTTCCATCACCGACACCTTCTTCCCCAGTCTGCCGAGGATATCCCGCACAAAAAGCTCTTCCTGCACGGGGTCGGCAACGGGGGCGTTCTCCTTCACACTGAGAGCGTCCAGCGACGGAAGCTCCGCTTCCGGAAGAACGCAGAACTCCACGCTGAACGCAAACGGGACACCCCGCGCGGCGTTTCCGCCGCCGTAGGTAAAGCCGGTGACGGGCAGCACGCCTTCCCTGCGAAGCGCCTCATCCACGGCCTTTTCCACCAGCGCCGACGTGGCCTCTTCGGCAATCTGATGCCCGAACTGCCGCTCCAGCACCTCCAGCGGCGCCTTGCCCGGTCGGAAGCCGGCCATGCGGAACGAGGCGGAAAAGGGCGCAGCCGCCTTCTTCCACACGGTGAGAACCTCTGCCGCCGAAAAGGTGCAGTCAAGACGGCAGCGTCCGTCTGCTCCCCTGTCCAACTGATATTCCATATTAAACCTGAACCGTTACTTTAAGTTTTTTTCTCTGCGGAAAAGGACTCCCTTCCCACGACGTTTTCTTTACACTGCCGGAGGCAGGACGCCGACATGTCAGTCCGAAAACCCCATGACCAGCTCTTCATGCCCGGTCTTCTCCTCCACCCGTTCGGCAAGCACACGGAGTCCCTGCCTGCGGTAGAAGGCCACGGCCCTTGCATTTTCCTTGTACACGCAGAGGGAAAGGTCCAGATGCATGCGTCTGGCGATACGGAACAGACGACTGCCGAGACCTTTGCCCTGCGCCTTCGGGGCCACAAAAAGCGCCGCCAGAAAGCTGTCCACAAACGCAAGAAAGGCGTCAACCTCTCCGCTTTCGTCCTCCACATGCACAACGATTTCATCGCTCATGGGCAGGTAAAGGGTGCGCATGTCCGACGCGGCCTTCTCCCAGAAGGACGCGGAAAGAAAGGC
>CASFUJ010000241.1 GCA_949297645.1 uncultured Desulfovibrionaceae bacterium | reverse complement strand
GCCGCGCTTCCTGCGCGCCGCCAACCGCGCCCTGGGCTGCCTGTTGCGGCCGGATCGCGTGGGCGGGGCCCGGGCGCAGGCCGCATGGGACAGCACGCTCCCCCTCTGCGCCCTGTGGCGCTTTCTTGCGCTCCGCCATGTCCTCGCATCCTGCGGCAATGCGGGCTTCGTCCCGGCATGGGGAGGGTGCTGCCTCCTCTTTGCGCTGGACATGCTGCGCGCCCTTCCGGGAGCCGGACTCGTGGAGCTTGCGGTCATGGCCGTGCTTTTCTGCCTCATGGCGGCAAGTTCCGCCTGCCTTCTGCTGCCGTCCAGCCGCAGGTGGCTATGCTGACGCCCCTTTGTCGCAGAGCGCGCCCCCGGCAGAGCGCCCGCAGGGTACGGGAGGAACGGCAGATGCCGCTGCCCGGTACCGACCTTACCTTTCTTCTGCAGCGCGACGGCTGCCGCACCCTGCGTCTTGCGGTGAAGGCCGACGGTTCGGTCAGGGTCAGGGCGCCAGAAAAATTTCCCGTGGAAAACGTTCTCGCCTTCGTGCGCTCTCGCCTTGACTGGGTGCGCGCCAAACAGGATTTCTTCGCCGTGCATCGCGGCTCTCCCGTCGCGATACAAGCCGGAAAAAGCATCCTTTATCTGGGCAGAGCCTTTACTCTTGTCTCCGTTCCGGCGAAAAGAAACGCCCGCGCCCGCCTTGTCGGCCATACCCTTGAGCTGCCCTGCCTGCGTCCGGATTTACAGGAAGAGGGCACCCACCGGCTGATGGAGCGCGCCTTTGCACGCTGGCGGCTTGAGACCGCAAGGCTGATACTCGGTCGCCGTCTCGCCAGGCTGGAGCAGTACGCCCGCACCGTTTTTGACGATACGGCCGCCGTTTCCGCCATCACGGTGCGCTCTCTCAAAAGACGCTGGGGAAGCTGCTCCGTCGGCGGAGAAATCACCCTTGCCGCCGAGCTCATCGCCCTGCCCCTGTCCCTCATCGACTATGTACTCCTTCATGAGCTGTGTCACATGAGAGCCATGAATCACGGTCCGCATTTCCACGCCCTGCTGAGAAAACTCCTTCCCGACGCGAAAGAAAGGGAGGCGCTCATCCGCATCTGGGCGCTGGAACACCCTCGTTGACGCCCCGAAGCCCCCATAAGGCGGACTGGAAGCGCTTCCGAAAATGAAATAGTGCAAAAAGCCCTACCCAAAGGCCCGCCCCCCATATTAACAAGCCCCGCGTTTTGGCGTAACCTGCAAGACAACGCATTCTGTCACCTCATGTCATCTCTGGAGACTGCCATGGCTCTTGACCCTCAGGCGGGCAAACTGCCCCGCCCCGACCAGCTTACCGACATTCCCGCGCTCATCTCCTCCTACTATACGTATGTCCCGTCCCCGGACGTACCTGACCAGGCCGTGAGCTTCGGAACCTCCGGTCACCGCGGTTCCTCGCTGCGCACCAGCTTCAACGAAGCGCATATTCTCGCCGTCACGCAGGCGGTGTGCGACGTGCGCAAAGCCGAAGGCGTCACCGGGCCGCTCTTTCTCGGCAAGGACCCGCACGCCCTTTCCGAACCCGCCTGGCGCACCGCTCTTGAAGTGCTCGCCGCCAACGGCGTGGTGACCATGGTGCAGACCGGTCACGGCTACACTCCCACGCCCGCCATCTCCCACGCCATCCTCAGCTGGAACCGTCAGTCCACGGCCACGGCGGACGGCATCGTCATCACGCCTTCCCACAACCCGCCTCAGGACGGCGGCTTCAAGTACAACCCGCCCCACGGAGGTCCCGCCGACACGACCCTCACCTCCCGTATTCAGGACAGGGCCAACCAGCTTCTGGAAGACGGCAACAGGGACGTGAAGCGCATCAGCCTGTACAAGGCTCTGCGCTCCGGTCTGGTGCAGGACCATGATTATGTGGCCTCCTATGTGGCCGACTTGTGCAATGTGATCGACTTTGCCGCCATCGCCCGCGCCGGCCTCAAGCTCGGCGTGAACCCCCTGGGCGGCGCGAGCCTCGCCTACTGGGCGCCCATTGCGGAAAAGTACGGCCTGAGCCTTGAAAACACCAACAACCAGTACGACCCCACCTTCCGCTTCATGCCCCTCGACCATGACGGCAAGATCCGTATGGACTGCTCCTCGCCTTATGCCATGGCCGAACTTCTGAAGCTGAAGGACAGCTTCGACATCGCCTTTGCCTGCGACCCGGATTCCGACCGTCACGGCATCGTCACGCCCGAAGGCCTCATGAACCCCAACCATTACCTGTCCGTGGTGGTGGACTTCCTCATCCGCGACAGCAGGGACGGCTTCCGCAAGGCGTGGCGTCAGGACGCGGCCATCGGCAAAACCGTGGTCACGAGCTCCATGCTCAACCGTGTGGCCGAATCCCACGGACGCAAGGTGATGGAAGTGCCCGTGGGCTTCAAGTGGTTCGTGCCCGGTCTGCATTCCGGCACCTGCTGCCTCGGCTGCGAGGAAAGCGCCGGCGCTTCCTTCCTGCGGGCCGACTGCCTGCCCTGGAGCACCGACAAGGACGGCCTCATCCTCTGCCTGCTGGCCGCGGAAATCACGGCCAAGACCGGCAAGAATCCCGCCGCGCTCTATCATGAGCTGGAAGAGAGGTTCGGCGCCCCCGTATATCGCCGCATCGACTCTCCCATGACGCCGGAAATGAAGGCCGCCTTCAAGACCATCTCTCCCGACGACGTGACCATGAAGGAACTGGCCGGTTCCCCGGTGAAGGCCGTGCTGACCAACGCTCCCGGCAACAACGCTCCCTTCGGCGGCCTGAAAATCGTCACGGAAGACGGCTGGTTCGCCGTTCGTCCTTCCGGCACAGAGCCCATCTACAAGCTGTATATGGAAGACTTCAAGGGTGAAGAGCACTTCCGGAAGATGCAGGAGGAAGCCCAGACCTTCCTCGCCGGCCTTGCCAAGGCGTAATCCGCTCCTCTGACCTTCCGAAGGGCGCGGCGAAAGCTGCGCCCTTCTCTTTTTTCAGCATGCCGATGGGTTCCTTGCGCCCGGGCGGCTCCGATCCGGCGATCATGCCGCGTTCCGCTTTTCCAGGTACGGCCGTTTTCTTTCGCATGTACGCGATACAGAACAGTCGCTGTCCGCCGACCGGAAAAAACGTGAAAAACGTGGTATCTGCTCTTTTTCCGACGAGAACGCTTTTGCAGAACGTATGCAACGTTCTCTGAAAAGAGGTCTTTCTGGGCTTTCCCTATTGTCTCCGTTCCTGTTTCTCTTTCTCTATCGCTTCCAGTATACAGTCCTCACCCCTGTATCTTTTTCCTTTGCCACAGTACAAAAAAATCTCATATCTGCATCAGAAAGAACGAACATCGGTACATCT
>CASFUJ010000240.1 GCA_949297645.1 uncultured Desulfovibrionaceae bacterium | reverse complement strand
CATCCGCACGGCATCAAGGGGCTGGTCATCTCCCGTGTGTCGCGGGTGGCCTACGCCGTCATCAACCTGCTCACCAATCTGGAAGTGGGCCAGGCCGACGACAGACTCATGGCGCTTCAGGCGCTCTATGACGAGGTGCTGAGCAGCGCTCACTCCATGCTGCGCCGCAACACGGCCCGCGTGCTTCTGCAGATCATGAAGGACCTTGTGCGCGCGCAGGATTCTCCGCTGACGCAGCTCAAGCTCGCGCACGACTTCCGCAAGGCCGCGCAGGGCACGCCGCGCGTGGTGCGCAAGATGCTTGCGCGCTATCATCTGCCGGAAATGCCCGAGGAGTGGAATCAGCTTTCCTTCGACGACCACGTCTATGACGCCCATTCCCGCGGCCGCAAGACCCCCACGCATCTCATCATGGACGCGTGGATCAAGGGCCTGCGCTATCTCACGGTGGTCTATTCCAACTATATCGACTACGCGGCGGCCAAGGAAATTCTGGAGGCGGCGGCCATCATGGGCATCCATGTGCGCGTGGGCCTCGAGGTGCGCTGCCCGTTCCGGGGCCGTTACATCAGCATGGTGTGGGTGCCCCGCGGCTTCAGCGCGGCGGCGGACTTCCTCGAATTTCTGGAAACGGAAAAGATGCAGAACCTCATCGGCGAGGGGCGCGACGCCGTTTCCTGGCGCAGGGAGAGAACGCTGGAGGCCCTTGCGGCCTGGAACGCGGGACGCCGTCCGGAGCTGGAAAAGCGCTGGGGCATGGCCATACCCGAACTTCGGGAAGGCCGTCTCATGGCCTGCGTGGGCCTCGGTCAGCCCTCCTTCGAACATCTTGCCGAATGTGTCCACAACCACGTCCTTCCCTTCGTGCGCCAGAGGGCGCAGGCGCTGAAGGAGCGCATCGCCGCAGGCGACGACGAGGACGGCGCGGCCGAGCGCGAGCTTCTGGAACTCGACGGCCTGACGAGCACCGTCATCGCCAGAGACTGGCTGGAAGGATCGGACCTGCCCGTCATCGGCTCCGCTCCGGAGTCTCTGCCCGCCATGTTCACGCGCTCTCCCGCGCAGATGGTGGAGGTCCTCACCTCCATGCACACCGGCTACCGTCTCATCCTGAACCTTGCCGGTCTCAACGTACGGGACGTTCTCGAGCTGCTCTACGACTGCGACTGCTGCATCACGCACCTCGAGCTTTTCAATCTCAAGGACTGGCACGAGGGCCTGCTCAACGAGCTGCCCGCCATCAACGAGCTTCAGCGCGTGCTCAACGAAGGCCGCGGTCCCCGCATCAAGCAGATAGTGCACGAGATTCTCGACTCCCTCGAGGCGGACGGCGAGTCGGAGAGGGCGGAGAAGTTCCGCAGCATCCAGAGCAATATTCCCACCCTGTGGGAATACTACCGCAAGAATCCCCTGAAGACGCGCATCGGCTCCAACTCCGCGCGCGACAACAACAACCGCACCTTCGGCATGGGTTTCGTCTATACCGAGACCCTGCCTTCCCGCGCCAAGAAGACGCTTCGCGAGAACAGCGCCTACATGGGCGAGATTCCGGTCTATACCCGCATCGAGGAGCGGGTGAGCTACGAGGACGACAAGGAGAGCGTGTCCGCCTTCACCCGCGCCGTACGCCGCATCCCCGGATTCCGGCACTTCCGGCAGGCGAGAAACAGGGCGTGGCTTCCCGACGACAACAGTCAGGTCGTGCGCTCCGGCAACGTGGTGAGCCTCGGCGGCATCAACGCGCCTCACGCCAACGGTCTTCTGGAGGAGAAGGCCCCCCATCGCGAGGAAAAGCCCGGATCCGCCTACCTCAGCACCACCGTGACCAACTGGATAAAGGTCATGGCCGGCTTCATTCCTTCCGTGGCATCCTTCCTTTATACGCAGGACTGGTGGTTCCTCGCCTGGTTCGGCACCTTCATCTGGTTCGGCATCACGGGCATACGCAACATCATTCAGATGGTGGTGGCGGGCAACGGCACCACGCGTACCACGCTTCTGCGCTGGAAGGATCATGTGAGCATCAGCCGCATCTGCGATTCGCTCATGTACACGGGCATTTCCGTGGCGCTTCTGGAAGTCGTCGTGCGCGTGTGGCTGCTTGAGAACGTGTGCGGACTCAGCGTGCGCGAGCATCCGGGTATCGTGTTCACGGTGCTCAACTTCGTGAACGCCATCTACATCTGCGCCCACAACATCTACCGCGGCTTCCCGCGGGAGGCGGCCATCGGCAACCTGTTCCGCAGCGCCCTCGCCATTCCCGTGTCCTCCTGGTACAACCAGGCCTTCGTGGCCATACTGCTTTTGTGCGGCGTGGCGGATCCGCTGTTCTACTCCGTGCCGAGCGCCGCCATCATCTCCAAGCTTGCTTCCGACACCGTGGCCGCCGTCATCGAAGGCTACGCCGACAGCCAGAACAACCGCCGCATGCGCCGCTGGGACTACGACGGCAAGATCGCCCGCGTGTTCTCCTGCTACACCCGTCTCGAGCTGCTCTTCCCCGAAGAGGACATTCTCATCAGACTGGCCCGTTCCGAAGGCCGGGCGGACGCGCTGCCCGCCGAGGCCCGCAAGCTGGATCTCGCCCTCATCATCAACGCCCTCGATCTCATGTACTTCTGGTTCTACCAGCCCCGCGCGCAGGACGCCTTCCGCCGCATGGTGAAGAACATGACGCAGGCCGACAGAACCGTGTTCGCCCGCACCCAGCTCGTGCTTCTGCGCGAGCGCGACATCAGCCAGCTTTTCGTGGACGGTCTTGTGGGCAGGAACTTCTCCCAGCCGCTGGCCTTCTATCTGGACAGACGCCGCGACTATCTGCACGCCATGATGAAGCTCTGCCGTCCCGGCCGCAAAAGCGTGCAGCCCCTGCCCTCCATTACTTTCGAGGGAGAACGGGCCGCAGCCGCGCGCGCCTGACGGGCACGGCGTTTTTTCGGTGAAAACAGGCGGCGGGCGCATGCTGGCGTCTGCCCGCCTGCTTTTTCCGGAAAGTACGGCGGCCTGCCTCCCGGCCTTGTAAAAGTTACGGAAAAGAGTTCGAAAAAGAAGTAAGCGTCTTATTGCATAAAGGTAGAAAGTATAGTACACAAAAAACATATTCACAGACAACGGCAACTGTTTGTGGAAAAGGCGTTCCCGTTCCCTGACGGGGGTGTCAACACAAATATGCCTCGCGGCATATAGAACAAGTTCTGAGGAGGACTTATGAAACGCTTTGTTGCTCTTTCCCTGAGGAAAAGCTCTCCAACGGCAAGTACAAGGTCAAGGTCTATCCCAACAGCTCCCTCGGCAAGGAAGACAAGTACATCGCCGATACCCGCCGCGGCACCATCGAAATGTGCGCCACCGGCACCCAGGTCGCCGCTTTCCATCCCGCCATGGCCATGATGGAAACCCCCATGCTGTACGACAGCTATGAACATGCCTACAAGGCCATCAACGGCGGCGTGTTCGACCTGCTCACCGAAGGCTTCACCGAAAAGTCCGGCCTGCGCACCCTCAACATGTTCCCCCTCGGCTTCCGTCACTTCTACACCAAGAACCCGGTGAAGAGCATTGACGACATCAAGGGCCTGAAGCTCCGCGTGCCGAACATCACCCTGTACACCACCTTCGCCAAGGAATGCGGCATCAACGGCCAGGCCATGCCTTTCGCCGAAGTCATGAGCTCCGTTGACCAGGGCGTTATCGACGGCGGCGACAGCCCCCTGTCCGACATCACCTCCACCAAGGTTTACGAAAAGTGCCCGCAGATCACTCTGACCGGTCACATCCTCGTCATCCACAGCCTCTTCATCAACGAAAAGCTGTATCAGTCCCTGCCCGATCAGGACAAGGCCTGGTTCAACGAAGCTGCCCGCCTCGCTGCTGAAGACATCTGGAAGCTCGTGCAGGAAATGGACCAGGCTTCCATCAAGGAAATCGAAGACCATGGCGGCACCGTGTCCGAACCTACCCAGGCCATGAAGGACCACATGACCGAGGCTGCCAAGCGCACCTGGACCATGTTCA
>CASFUJ010000239.1 GCA_949297645.1 uncultured Desulfovibrionaceae bacterium | reverse complement strand
TCCTTTTCCATCCTTATGGCCGGGTACAAGGGAGACATCGAGGAATTCATCAGGGGGGCGGAAGCCATCGACCGCCTGAATGCTCATTCCCGCGTGCTCATTGCCGAGGCATGTACCCACGCGCCTCTTGCCGAAGACATCGGCAGGGAGAAGATTCCTCGTCGTCTTCGTGCGCGTTTCGGCGAAAGCCTTGAGGTGACCATGGTGAGCGGCACGGACTTTCCGGACGACCTCACTCCCTATGACCTTGTCATCCACTGCGGGGCGTGCATGTTCAACCGTACCTATATGATGTCCCGGGTGAGAAAGGCCCGGGAGCAGGGCGTTCCCATGTGCAACTACGGCGTGGCGCTGGCAAAACTGACGGGTATTCTTGACAAGGTGGAGCACGCATAGGCCCCGCGGGAGGCTTCGGCCGGTTTCAGAACATGTCGGGCAAGGCGGCCATTCCCAGGAGGTGGCGGAGAATGGCGGTTTGTCGGCTTCGTCTTCCGGGCGGAGAGGGATGTCTCAGGGGAGGGGTTGTGCCTGCCCGGGCGGCTTCCGAACCTCGGAAAGAAGCCGGTAAGTTTCTGCAGTGTCGTCTGCCGGGATCGGTTCGGGCTGAGCGGGTATGCCCCTCTCCGCCGGGTACGGGGAAGAAATGCGCAGGGGCGTGGTTTGAGCGTACCTGCCGAGACATGCGGGTTTTCTGCCTGAGCGGCTTGCCGGAGGGGCGCGGCATACGGCAGTACGTTTCGGCGAGGCCGCGGAAAAGGCGAGATGCTTCTTCTGCAAAGGAACGGCGTGCTTTTTCAGTCTCCCATCAACGATTTGACGAACGCTCCGGACAGGACATGCCGATCTTTTGTAAAAAAGTGCTCAGAAAGTTCTTGCCTTTTGGAAAGTGTCCGGCTATATTCCCTTCGTTGTCGGGATGTGGCTCAGTTTGGTAGAGTACAGCGTTCGGGACGCTGGGGTCGCTGGTTCAAATCCTGCCATCCCGACCAAACTAAACACTCATAAAGCCTCATAAGGTCTCTAAGTCCTTATGAGGCTTTCTTTTTATCCTGTCCCTTTCCTCTCCTGCCATATTTCTATATCAGTACCGAAAAAAGTGTCATTTTTAGTGCGACATACATCTTTGACGGCGTTATCGGGACCGTGAGGATACACGCGCGAAATGAAGAGACGCCCTTTCAGTGGGGGGATCAGACTGCTTTTGATGGAAAGCCTCGAGATAACGTTTTCGGAGTCACGACGTCGCTTGAAGGAGAGTCCTCGACTACTGCGTGTTTATCTCCGTCAAATCAAAAGCCTCCGATGATGACACCGGAGGCTTTTGATTCAACGATATCTGTGAGGCGGCGGGGGAGGGGGAGGCCTATGTCCCCTGGGTCTGCCGCGTGCAGGACCATGGTGGTCCGGCGGAGGAGGCACAATGCATCCGGACAATGTTGGAGCGACGATGCCGACTGTCACAAGGGCCGTAAGCGTTCGGAGAAAAGAGCGTCTTGTCATAGGCTTACCTCGGACGGGAAGACGTTATTTTTCAACGTGTATAATTCTGACGTAGCATAGCTGAGAATGGAGTCAATCTTTTTTATGACCGGATGAAGTGATCGGAGAACATGTTATGAAGAAAGGAAGCGTGTGCTACGTCGCTATGGCATTTTAAAGGTGTATGAGTGTGTTTGAGTAAGAACGGTCTTTCCGTATGACCTGACATCTACGAAAGAGAAAGCTGTTGTATGAAAAAAATTCTTTTTGTAAGATATATGTATTTTGTAGGTGTGCTAAAATTCAATTTGCAGCATGGTGTGATATCATGCTTGTTCATCATGATGAATATATGGCGGAAAGACAGGGAGTGGCGGATGAAAACGGAGCATGTCGAGGGAGAAAAGTAGCAGCCGTTCAGCGGAACTTTCCTGAAACAGTGACGACGCATTTCTGTATGCACCGAAAAAAAGCAGCCTCCTGCGGACTGAGGGAGGCTGCCGTTCTCTGTTCAGGTCAGTTGAAATTCTTCGAATTCGGCAACACGCTTTTTCGAAAGATTTTTCTGTTCCCCGGCAGGTACACGGTATGCTCTGCGCGTTTGGGCAAAGCTTGAACGCGACGTCCGGCGAAGAAAGTGCCGCGGATGGCTGGATGACCGTGTGACGGAGGGGGAACGGCAGCCTGTTTCAGGAAAAGTACACGCTTCGCACCAGAGGCGGGCGAGGCGTAGCGGAGATTACAGCCAGCTGGGCTTGGCGTCGCAGATGACGCCGTCGTTCATGGTGAATCCTTCGAGACTGCCGGCTCTGACCTGTATGCAGAGGAAACGGATGGCGCTGTCTGCCGAAGCGCTGATGCAGCGTTCCCCTTCAGGAGCGATGCGGAAGCAGTCGCCGGCTTTCAGAGCCATTTCCTCGCCGTCGATATACAGTTTTCCGGCACCTTCCAGGACGATATAGATTTCTTCGTTCTTTTTATGGGCATGAACGAAGGGAACGGAGGCCCCGGCAGGCAGAAGATTGAAGGAGATTTCCGCGCCGGTGAGACCGAGAAGGTCGTGCAGTTCGCTGCGGCTGGCGGTGAAATCCATGTGGGAGAGCGTATAACGTTTCATGAGATGCTCCTTTTTTTGTTTTGATATCGAACTAATTGTGGAAAAGGACGACGATGTGCGCGGCACATCGTCGGACCGGAAGTGTTGCTGAAGAGTTAGTCCGTCACGGTGGCGTTTGCCCCGTTCACGCACCTTGCCAGAAGGCGTTCCAGCTCCAGGGCTTCCTCCGGGGTAAGATTACGCGAAATGAGTTCTGCCAGTCCGTCGGAAATGGACTCAAACGCAGGACGAAGCGCACGACCTTTATCGGTAAGGCGCACTTTTACGCCTCGCGAGTCCTTCGGGTCGGGAATACGCTCCACATAGCCGTTGCGTTCCAGCTTTGCCACCAGCGCGGTGACCGTGGATTTCGTGCGGTGGGCATGGAGGGCGAGCTCGCTCATGTTGCGGGAATCGCACTCCAGAAGCTGCCCGAGCACGTCGCCGTGACTTGGCGCGATATCGCAAAGACCGGCTTTTTCAAGCTCCGTCAGGATGAAGGTATTGCCGGCTTCACGCAGTCGGCTGGCGTAGTTGAAGATAGCCAGATGCTTCATGGATTCGCTTTTTAGTTTGATATCGAAATTAAGTCAAGAAAAAAAGGCCCACGACGCTCGGGCAGGTCGTGAGCCGGAACGGGCTCCTGTGAGGAGGAACAGGAGCCCCGGCAGTCCTTACTGCTTATTACGGTTCTGCATGCGGTCGCGCAGGATGATGGCAAGCAGGTTCATGCCGACGACGAGGAAGATGAGCATGAGCGCCGTTCCGTACTGGAGCGGCAGCGTCTTTTCGATATCCGTGCCGGAGGTTGCCAG
>CASFUJ010000238.1 GCA_949297645.1 uncultured Desulfovibrionaceae bacterium | reverse complement strand
CGTCTTGCCGCCGCCGCAAGCGGTCTTTCCCGCGTGCAGACCATGGCGCACCTGTGCCTGCCCGCCGCCGCGCGCGGCATACTCGGCGGCGTGGTGCTGGCCGTGGGCCGCGCCGCGGAAGACACCGCCGTCATCCTGTTCACCGGGGTGGTGGCCAACGCGGGCCTTCCCGCGGGGCTCCTCGGCAAGTTCGAGGCCCTTTCCTTCGATATCTACTATATTTCCTCCCAGTATCAGGACCAGCAGGAGCTTCTGCGCGGCTTCGGCGCCGCGGCGCTGCTGCTCGCCGTATCCTGCGCGCTGCTGGCGCTGGCCAGAGCCCTGGAACACAGTTTTCGCCGCAAATGGCAGGGAAAGTCGTAATGTCCATGCAGGAATATCCTTCTTCGTCGCCGGTTCTGCGCCTGCGCGACCTTTCGGTGTCCTTCTACGGGCACGCCGTGGTGCGCAACGTGTCTCTTGAAGTCCCCCGCGGGGGCGTGGCCGTGTTCGTGGGCCGCTCCGGCTCGGGCAAGACCACGCTGCTGCGCGCCGTCAATCGTCTGAACGAGGAGGTGCCCGGCTGCCGCACGGACGGACAGGCGGAACTTTCCCTCGGCGGTTCCCCCGTGGCTCTGTATCCGGAGGCGGGACGCGCCGCGCTGCCCCTTGCGGAGCTTCGCCGCCGCGTGGGCATGGTGTTTCAGACGCCGCAGGTTTTTCCCGTGAGCGTCTATCGCAACGTGGCGCTGCCCGTGTCCGTGGCTCTCGGCTGCCCGCGTTCCGAACTGGACGACAGGGTGCGCGACGCCCTTGTGCGCGCCGATTTGTGGAAGGAGGTGGAGGGCCGCCTCAACATGAGCGCGGAGCGTCTTTCCGGCGGACAGCAGCAGCGGCTGTGCCTCGCCCGGGCCCTGGCGCTGGAGCCGGACATGCTGCTTCTGGACGAACCCACCGCGTCCCTGGACGTGCGCGCCGCCCGTCATGTGGAGGAGCTGCTTCTGTCCCTTGCCGGAAAGCTGCCCGTGGTCATGGTGTCTCACTCTCTTGCCCAGAGCCTGCGCCTTGCCTCGTTTCTCGCCGTCATGTCCGGGGGCCGGGTGCTGCATTCTCTGCACGGCGTGGACGGCATGAAGGAGGCCGACCTCGAAGCACTGCTCGCGCAGGAAGAGGCGTAGGACGCGGGGCCTGCGAGGATGGCGGCCGCGCAGAGGAGCGTGGGGAGCGCGTGGAATGTTGCCGGGGCGGATGCGGCGATACCCCCGGAAAACGACCGTGCGCGCTGCGAAGGCGGGGGCGGGAAAGCATGCCCCTGCGGAAGCGGTCGGAAGGGGAAGACGGAAGGCTCCTCGAGGAAACGGAAGCGTCGTCCCGGGAGGAGCGCGCAGAAAAAGTGCGCCTGAAGAAGCCTGTGGGAGAAAGAAAGCCGCCGGGCATCTTGCCGTCCGCCCCTGCCCGGGGTATAAGGAAAAAAACGTGCCGTCCTGCCGCGGACGGTTCATCATGAGGAAGGAGAGCCCATGCCCAGTTATGAAGACATCTTCACGAAAGAATGCCTGAACGACGTGTTTCCGCCCGAACGCACCGCGCAGTTTTTCGACGCCCTGTTCGGGGATCCGGACGAGGGAGCCTACGACATCCGCATGTCCCTGCTGTCCGCGTCCGAGAAAAAGCTGGACTTTCTTTTCGAACTGCATCAGCGCGGCGACGCCTGCCTTGCCTGCAATCTGACCCACGGTCTGCCTGCGGTGTTTCTGCGCCATCCCGTCATTAATATTAAGGGCGTGACCGCGAAACTGGCCGAACTGGCCGGATGGCCCGAAGGAGCCTGGGAATGGCATCTCGGCAGCACGGACGAAATCTCCCGCGCCCTGCACGTCATTCCCCTTACCCTGAAGCGCACGGATTAGGCGTATCCCGTCGCCTGCGCGGACGGCTTTCCGAAAGCAGTCGCGCGCCCGGCCGGAGAGTCACGTTCTGCCGCCGGGGGGGGGCGCCGCCTCCGGCAAGACGGAGCGGCGCGGGACAGAAGTTTGGTGCGCCGTGGGCCGTGTCCCGGACGCCTCGTATCGCAACCGTCACCGCCGCCGTATTTTTTCGCTTGACTCCGGCCGGTGATAGCGCTATCTGTTTTCGACCGGAGGGGTCGTTAACTCAGTAGGTAGAGTACCTGCCTTTTAAGCAGAGAGTCGCGCGTTCGAATCGCGCACGACCCACCACATGTTTCCAACGGGTTATGGCACTGTTTGCCATAGCCCGTTCTTTTTTGGATAAAAAAAGGATAAAATAATATCTCTAAAAGTGGTGGGCATGCAATTATTTCTCAAGTCCGAAGGAGAAAAAACATAGGAAAATTCATATCCACACGATATTCCAGGAGTTTTTTACAAAATCCTTTCCAGGCTTGACTCCAACACTGGAAAGCCAGACAGAACGTACTATATCAACGTCCCTGACGAATTCGGAAGTTCGCATTAGGGAAGAGTTTACCGTCAAAGTGAGGGGAAGCCGTGAACCTTCAGCTTGATGTCTCGCCGGCCGACGCCTATACCTCCGCTTCGCAGAAGGCGCGGGTGATGACGGAAACGTGGATGGCCGACAACATGTTCTGTCCGCATTGCGGCAGGGAGCGCCTTGAGCACTTTCCGAACAACAGAGAGGTGGCGGACTTCCATTGCCCTGACTGTGACGCCGAATACGAGCTGAAGGGCAGAAAGGAAGCGCTCGGGCGCAAGGTCGGCGACGGGGCGTATGCCTCCATGATGGGACGGATTCTGAGTCCCTCCGCTCCCGATTTCTTCCTGATGCGCTATTCCGTGGCGCAGGCGTGCGTCACGGACCTTATCTTCATCCCCCGGCATTTTTTCATCCCGGCGGTCATTGAGAAGCGCAGGCCGCTATCTCCCACGGCCCGCCGGGCCGGATGGGTCGGCTGCAACATTCTTCTGGACCGTATTCCCGAACAGGGACGCATCGCCATCGTCTCCGGCGGCGTCGTTCATGAAAAGGAAGAGGTCATGCGCAGGGTCGGCAGCGCCGGGGCGCTGGACATGCCGGACATGAACGCCCGCGGCTGGCTGCTGGATGTCCTCCGCTGCGTGAACAGGATACCGGGAGAAACTTTTTCCCTTGCCGACGTGTACGCCTTTGAGGCGGAGCTTGCCCGAAAGCATCCGAACAACCGCAACGTGAGGCCGAAGATGCGGCAGATGCTTCAGGTGCTGCGCGACCGGGGATTTCTGGCCTTCACCGGTCGCGGAACCTACAGAAAGACGGGGTGAGCCGTGAGGAAGTTCATCGTTTCCATAGAGGAAACCTGCGTGCAGGAGTTCGAGGTCGCGGCAAAGGACGAACAGCAGGCGCTTGCCGTGGCTCGGGAAAAATATCGTACCGGCGAGTTCGAACTTGCTCCCGGCCCACATGCCG
>CASFUJ010000237.1 GCA_949297645.1 uncultured Desulfovibrionaceae bacterium | reverse complement strand
AAGAACTCCCGCCCGGCATGGCGCAGACCGAAGCCGGGAATCTTCGCAAGTTCCGCGGCAAGGTAGTGCGCATGGGCCGTGCAGTTCTCCGCCACGCGGGCGAGTCCCTGCGGTCCCATGGCCGCAAGATACACCGAGGCCGTCATGGCGCACAGCGCCTCGTTGGAGCAGATGTTGGAGGACGCCTTCTCGCGGCGGATGTGCTGTTCTCTGGCCTGAAGGGTGAGCACGAAGCAGCGGCGGCCCTCATGGTCGGAGGTCTCGCCCACGATGCGGCCGGGCAGACGGCGCATGAGTTCCTTCCTGCATGCCATGAAGCCGAGGTACGGCCCGCCGAAGCCGAGAGGCATGCCGAGGGGCTGGCCTTCGCCCACGGCGATGTCCGCCCCGTATTCGCCGGGCGTCTTCAGCATGCCGAGGGATATGGGGTTCGCGCCCATGACCACCCTTGCGCCCGCCTCGTGCGCGGCGGCGACAAGCGCGTCCATGTCCTCAAGAACGCCGTAGTAGTTGGGGCTCTGCACATAGAGGCAGGCGGCGGAGTCCGAAAGGGCGGCGGCAAGGTCGGACGCTTCCGTGGCGCCGTTCTTCACGGGCAGCACGGTCACGGGCACGCTGCGGCTTTCGCAGTAGGTCTGTATGGCGGTGACGGTCTGCGGGTCGGCGCTGCCGGCCACGATGACGCCCGTTCTGCGCCGCTCGAGGCACATGAGCACGGCTTCCGCCGCGGCCGCGGCCCCGTCATAGACCGAGGCGTTGGACACGTCCATGCCGGTGAGCTCGCATATCTGCGTCTGGTATTCGAAGATGGACTGGAGCACGCCCTGACTGATTTCCGCCTGATAGGGCGTGTAGGCCGTGACGAACTCCTCGCGGGAAGTCACGGTCTTCACGATGGCGGGAATGTAGTGCCGGTACGCGCCAGCGCCGCGGAACACGCTGCGAAAGCGCACGTTCTTTTCCGCCATGGCGCCGACCCTGCGCGCGACTTCCATCTCGCTCAGGCCTTCTGGCAGGTTCAGGTCCTTCACCCGGACCTCTTCGGGGATGACCGCGAACAGTTCATCCAGGGAGCCGAGACCGAGAGAGGCCAGCATGGCCTGCCGTTCCTGCTCCGTGGCGGGAATGTAGTTTCCCATGCCTAGGCCTCCTCGGACTTGCACACGGCCTCATAGGCCGCGGCATCCAGCAGTTCGCCGGTCTCGGTGATGTCGGAGACCTTGATGAGCCACGCGCCGTAGGGGTCTTCGTTGAGCAGGGCGGGATTGTCCATGAGCGCGCCGTTCACCGCGGCCACGGTGCCGGAAACGGGGCTGAACACGCCGGAGACGGCCTTCACGGATTCCACGTCGGCAAAGGATTCGCCCATGGTCACGGCGTCGCCTTCCTGGGGCAGTTCGATGAACACGATGTCGCCGAGAGAGCTCTGGGCGAAGTCGGTCAGGCCGATGACGGCGAGACCGTTTTCGTTCTTTATCCATTCATGGGAGGCGGCGTACTGAAGTTCGGCGGGAATGTGGGACATGGTATCCTCCGGGAAAGTGCTGGAAGTTTCGCAGTGAGTGTGAGAACTGAAGGTTCATGAGGACGGCCGGGCCGTCTCAGCGGTGATAGAAGGGCAGGGGCACGATGACGGCGCTTATGCGGCGGCCGCGGATGTCCACCTCCACGTCGGTGCCGGGAGCGCTGTGGGCGACATCGACAAGGGCCATGGCCACGGCCCTGCCGAGGGCCGGACAGTGCGTGCCGGACGTGGTGGCGCCGATTTTTTCCTCGCCGATGAACACGTCCTGATGCTCGCGCGCAATGCCGCGGCCGGTGATTTCAAGCCCCACGCGCGTGCGGGAAGGCGCGCCTGCGGCGATGAGGGCGGCCTTGCCGATGAAGTCGGCCTTGGACATTTTCACGCCGAAATCGAGTCCGGTTTCAAGGGGGCTTACGGTTTCGTCCATTTCATGACCGTACAGGGGCATGGCGGCCTCGAGGCGCAGGGTGTCGCGCGCGCCGAGTCCGCAGGGAATGAGGCCGAAGGGCGCTCCCGCCTCGCGCAGAAGCTTCCAGAGCGGCGCGGCGTTTTCCGGCGCGGTGTAGATTTCGTAGCCGGCCTCGCCCGTGTAGCCGGTGCGGGAAATCATGCACGTCAGGCCCTGAACGTCCACGCCGCGCACGGCGGTGTAGTATTTCTTCGGCAGCTTTTCCTCGGGCACGAGGGTTGCGAGAATGGCCGGAGCGGAGGGCCCCTGAAGGGCGAGCTGCGCCACGGAGTCGGAAATGTCTTCGGCCTTCGTGCCGGGCAGAAGATGGGCGGCCATGTGGGCGTAGTCCTTGTGCCTGTTGGCGGCGTTGACCACGGCGAGGTACTCCTCCTCTCCGAACTTGTAGATGACAAGGTCGTCGATGACGCCGCCCTTCTCGTTGCACATGACGCTGTAGCGCACCTTGCCCACGGGCATGTCGGTGAAGTCGTTGGTGAGCAGGCGGTTCAGGGTGTCGAGCGCCGTGGGGCCGGTGAAGAGGATTTCTCCCATGTGGGATACGTCGAACAGACCGGCCGCCTGACGCACGGCCATGTGTTCCCTGATGACGCCGCCCGCATACTGCACGGGCAGAAGATAGCCGGCAAAGGGCACGATTTTGCCGCCTTCGGCCACATGCACGTCATAAAGAGGGGTTTTGAGTTCCATGGACCTTCTCCTGCAGAAAGGGGAAAAGAAAAGAGGCACAGATGACGAAGGGTTCGTCAGCTGTGCCTCTGTTATCAACCTGAAAGATTCTCCGCCGAGCGGATTGCCTCATGGGTGCAGTGATGCTTTCCAGAGTTTGTCCAAAACCGGTCCTTTTGCCTGAGAGTTCTTGCGGCCCCTTCGGCGCCGCCGTGACGGCGGTCTCTCCCGGTTTCTTCATCCAAGTCCATACCCGGCCCTATGCGTTTGAGGAACCACAGAAAACTGCCGCTCCGAAACAGGTTGTACCATACCATGCGAAGGGAACAAGGTCAAGGTTTTACAGAGAACGGTGCGGGAGCTTCCGCACCGTTTCGCTTTTTTCGCCGAAAGCGCGGCTTTTGCCGCGGGCGCGCTGTCGCCGGGCGTATCCGCGTCTTTTTTACCGAAAAAAAAAGCCCCGCGGACGCGGAGCCTGCGGAGCGGAAAAGCGGAGCCGTGACGCCCGTCTGCGGAACCTTTGGGCCCGTCGGGGAATCCGGGAGTCTTTTACCGGACGTTTTCGGAGCGGACGGGGCGTTTTTTGGGGGACAGCCGGGTCGGAGGCCCGGCCCTTCCGGCTTCGGCCCGGGCACGGGGAAAATGAGAGGAGCCGTTTCTTCGTCCGGCCGCGGGACGTTCCTTTTCCCCGAAAGTTTTCGGAAGGAGGATGGGGGGGCGGGGGAAGGAGGAAAGCCCTTTTTCAAAAGGGTTTCC
>CASFUJ010000236.1 GCA_949297645.1 uncultured Desulfovibrionaceae bacterium | reverse complement strand
AGCAGACAAACGGAACTCAGGGGAACTCTTCATGTTCAGGAGGGCAGGGATGTGCGCGACGAAAGGAGGCGCCTCGACAGGTCTTCCGGCGTCAGTGCGCACGAATCTTTCCATGGCGGGGCCCGGAACGGCGGACGGAACCATGGAAGCCGACAACAGTACGGTCAGAGACCTCCCGCCCCCCGAAAGCCGGCGCTGTGCGACGCCGTGGCGCCGTACAACTTTATTATGTACGATCCGGAAGCCGTGCTGGAGGAAAAAGGCACGGAGAGCGGTTCATGGTCGGGCGTACTGTTCTGCCGTCTGACAGCGCTCACGCCGCTGCTGGTGGCCGGGGAACGGGTGAAAAGACCGGATGAGTCGTCGGAATGTCGCTTTTTCAACGTGGGGGGCAGAAACGTCATTCCCGGAAGCAGCGTCAGGGGCGTGCTGCGCACCTTGGTGGAAATTCTTTCCTTTTCCGCCATGCGACAGGTTTCCCGGCGGGAGTTGTTCTGGCGCATCGTGACGGGAGCCGCATACAGGGATGCCTTTAGCAAGGAGATTCTGGGCGGATATCTGCACCGCAGGGGAGCCGACTATGAACTTTTCCCCGTCAAGGTGGAAAAGGTGGCACATGGGCAGGGGCCTTTGAACGGCGGCAGAAGGGTAAAGACCGGCGGTATGAAGTACATGGACGCGTCGAACCACATCAGAGATTCTCATGATTACAGGTTTTCATCACCTTCGGGAAAAGCCGTGCCCGTTGCCCGTGAAGTCGTGGCCGTTTTCGAGCGTCAGATGACCGAAAATCAGAAGGCTCGCTGGAACCGGGAATGTTGCTCAACGGACTGGGGGCACCCGGTATTCTACAGAAAAGATGCCGATGGCGCTGTTGCGGAACTTGGTCTGTGCCGTTATTTCCGCCTGAAATACGAAAAGTCTCCGGCAGACCTTGCCCGCAGCGCCGTTGCCGTGGACTTTGCGGACAGGCTTTTCGGCAGGGTGGGGGCAGACGGGGCGATAAAAGGCCGCGTGTCGGTGGAACCCGCTTTTGTGGAGGGCCGGGAGTACCGCAAAGGCGGCTGCTGCGCCGTTCTCGCCACGCCGCACCCCACAAGTCTTGCACACTACATCGTGCAGAATCCTTCCCGAATCCGCACCATTTCCCAGGGAACAAAGAACGCTCCCGAAAGTCTTGCAGCCTACAGAAGCGGAGAAAAGCTTCGCGGCTGGAAGATGTACTGGCATCACGATGCGGACGAAAGCCTGTGGTTTGCCGAGGGGAAGGAACCTCCGTCGAAAAAGGTGCTGAGCTGGTTGCATCCGCTGGCGGCCGGGGCCTGCGCCGATGTGAAGATTCATGTGGACAGACTGACGGATATCGAACTCGGCGCCGTGCTGGAAGCGCTTTCCCTGGCATGCGGCAACCATGCCCTGAAACTGGGCATGGGAAAAGCGCTTGGATTCGGTTCGATAACGCTGGAACTCGTGCGTGCCGAAGTGGAAGATGTGCGCGAACGCTATGTCTCTCTTGTCGAACGCATGAAGGGCAACAGGCCATGCCTTGATGCCGGAGCGCAGAGCCGCCTGCGTGAACGCTTCCGGCAGGACAGACTTGAGCGGCTGCATGCACTCGGCAGATGGAAGACGGTGAGCGACTATGACGCCCTTCCGCCGGTGAAGGAACTGCATGTGATGACGGACTTCGCCCGTCGTCCCGCCGCAGCCATGGTGCGCTTCATGTCGCTGAACGAATTTAAAAAGAAGGCGCTGCTCGTGGGCCCGGAAGAAGTGCTGAAGCGAAGACAGTCCTGACAGACAGACGGAGCAGGGGAAAGCCCGGGATGAGGCCGGGCTTTCCCTGTTTAACGGGCCTGCGGCATACGGAGAACGCCCGTGGGGGAGAAGGTTTTACGTCCTCACCGAGTTCTGTTCATGGCAAGGATTTTTTTACAGCTCCCTTTTCAGATAACGTACGGGTGTTTTCGGGGGCGTGTTTCAGGGGAATACGTCGGCCTCTTCCCTGCTTTCAAAAGGGAAAAAGAAGCCGTTTTTCATGTGAAAAACGGAAATCCGCATATCATTTACCGACTTTTTTCGAGAAGTAATTTACATAATATATTGTTTTTATAATATATTTTATTTTTGGCATAAAAAATGCTTAAACAGGTACGGAAGCATGGCGCATATCATGCCGGAAGAAAAACACGACCGTCGGCAACGTTATATCCTTCTGTCGGGAGAAGAAGCTCAGGCTCTGTTGCTGTTTCTGAAAGCCGCCGTACCGGCCTTTCCGACTTTTTTACCGACCGGCTACGCGTCTGAAGGATATGTCTGCGGAAAGGCCCGCCGGGGAGCCCGTGTCGCCGTGTTCCGGTCAGAAATCCCCGTACGCTGCCGCGGTGCGGCGGAAGCATGGCGGACTCAATGTCGTTGAAGCTCACGGAAAGGCTCATGACTGAAACTGAGATGACCGGCCTCTTGCGGCGTTGCCTGAACGCCGCAACATCATACCGGCGGTGACGGGCCCCCGGAGGAGTCTGGACGTCCACGGAAACCACAGCCGGAAGCGCCGGGGCGATGCGCTCATGGTCGGCAGCATAACGGCCATCCCTGAAAACATCACGGTCGGTCGCAGGCCGGCTCCTGTTCCGGCTTCTTTAGCGGGCATAATGGAAAGAGGAGGCAACATGGTATCAGCTATCAGAGTGAAGACCTGGCTGGAAATCAGCATCCTGATGCTCCAGATTGCCATAAAAATCCTCAACGACATGGAAAAGGATAAAAAATAGGCGGTTCGGCATTCGTGCCGGGGTCTGTTTTTTGTGTGCGGAGACGTTTCCGCAGGTCGCGTCATCAGGACCGGAACAGGTCCGCCGACACAACCTTTTCTTCTGGTTGAAGCACATGGTCATGCGCCATGGCGGGCGTCGGATGTCACCGTCAAAAGCAAGACCGTCCCTCGGAGAGCGCAGGCTCCGTCGAGATTCCGCGCTTTGACGGCCATGCCTCTGTCCGGCGACGCGCGACGTCGTCATTCCTGCCGGATTTTCCCGGGAGCGGACGTCCTGTCGCCTGAGGTCCGATTCGCACTTCTTTCATGAAATGCCGGAGAGAGGCCGTTTTCGGCAGACAACTGCGTAAAGGCGTGCTGTTCGTGCTGATGGACATATCGCCGTCCGACATGTCGAACCGGAGTGTTCCATATCGGCGGCGTCAGGCAGAGCCGTATCCGCATGAGGGGGAGGAAGACCGGCGGCACGACCGGCTCAGTCGCCCGGCAGCGGGACGGAGCTGCCCCGACCTTGAGCAGGTGGATAAAGCATTGCGGTTCATGCGCGCCATCCTGCCGATGCCGGTCGCCATGAAGCGGCGACTCCTGTCGTTGAGCCGGGCCGGTATGCGATGAAGACTTCCCGGCTCCTTTCCCTGCCTGCGCAGGCGTATGGCGAGGG
>CASFUJ010000235.1 GCA_949297645.1 uncultured Desulfovibrionaceae bacterium | reverse complement strand
GGTGTCGAAGGGGATGTTGGCGAATACCGAAAGGTTGGCGAAGCGCGATCCGAAGTCGTCGAGGCCGAAACGCAGTCCGAAGGGGCGGAAGCCGGCCATGGCCCGCTCAAGGGTGCGGTTGTCCACATCGCCCGCGTTTTCGGAGACCTCGAGTTCCACAAGGTCCGGGGAAAGCAGCGGATAGCGGCTCAGAAGCGCGAGCACGGAGCCGGGCGCGGAGGCGCTGAACAGGGTTCCGCGGGCGAAATTCACGGACACGGGCACCGGATTCAGGCCCCTGCGCCGCCAGTCGTCGAGGGTGGAAAGGGTCATGTTGAGCACATGCAGATCCAGCTCGCGGATGGCGCCCGTCTTTTCCATGGCCTCGAGGAAGCGCGCGGGCTCGATGATGCGGCCCGAACCGTCCAGTCCGCGCACCAGCGCCTCCGCGCCCATGAGCGCGCCCGTGCGCATGTCCACCTTGGGCTGAAGATGGATGGTGAAGGTCTCGAGTCCGCCCGTGCCCGCCATGCCCGGGCCGCGCAGGCCGAGGGCGGGCTGCGCCGCGCCTCCGGCGGAGGTCTCGAGCTGTCCGCAGAGCATGATGGTGCGCGCCTCCTTGACCAGCTTGTCGCCGGAAAACAATCCTTCGGACCAGGTGTAGCCGAAGCGCATCTGACCGGGATGACGACGCTGCAGCATGGACTGGGCGCGCAGTACTCTGGCCAGAAACACGTCCTGCGTGGAATTGGGACACAGCGCCACGAATTCGTCGCTGCGCGTGCGGAACAGAAATTTCTTGCCGAAGACCGCGCCCAGCGTTTCGGCGAGATAGAGCAGAAGACGGGAGATCTGCCCGCGGCCGTGCCGGTTGCCGATGTCCGCAAGGCCCGGAATCTCGAGAACAAACGCGCCCATGGAGGAATAGGCGTCGGAACTGAGGGAGCAGACCTTGTCCATGTAGGCGCGCAGGTTCAAAAGGCCGGTGAGCGAATCCAGCATGACCGAGCCGCGGCCCGGCCCTGCCGCGCCGGAAAGACGCAGGGCCCTCTCGATGTGCGGCAGCAGCAGCCCGGGCAGCGCGTCGTCCTGCATGCCGCGGCGGGGGTTCTCCACGCACAGGAGACCGTCCGGCCCGCCTTCGGCCGGGGCCAGCGGAAACACCACATAGCTCCAGCCCTCCCCGGAGGGGTCCCCTTCCGACCTACGGTGCAGATGGAAGGGCACGTTCTCGCGCAGACAGCGCCGCAGCAGCGGCAGCCTGTCCAGCGGCATGCCGGAAACGTGCTTCTTCAGACTGTAATGCCCCTCGGACATCCATTCGTGCCCGGCGCGCACGGTGCGTCCGTCCTCGGCCAGGGACAGCGTATAGGCCCTGTCCGCCTGATAATACGTTCCGACGCGGCGCAGCACCTCGGCCATGGCCACGTCGGGCGAGTCGTCCATGAGCAGCGCGTCGAGGCACGCCAGGGCCACGTCCTTCTCCTCGCCGGAAAGCGGCGTCTCGGGCGCGGACAGCGGCGTGGCGGAAAGCGCTTCAGGGAAGACGTCGGACATGTCCGCAGTACCCGTTTCCGCGGAGATCTCCAGTCCGGGAGACGCCGGAGTGACGACGGGAACCTCGTCGATGAACACGACAGAGTCGGCCGCGGCGTTCTCCCACAGCACGCAGCAGCGCTCCGCTCTGGCGAGCAGGCTCTCGTAGTCCATGCCGCCGAGATCCGCGCAGGCCACCGCCGCCACGAAACGGGGAGCCTCCGCGAGACCGCCGTCGGACAGGGCCTGCCGCACGAAGGCGAAGGCCTCGTCCATGCGCTGTCTCGTCACTGTCTTGGGCGCGGCGTCCGGCCGGAACACGGTGAAGGCGTCCTCCCCCATCTCGCCGATGACGCAGTCCGAACCGAGCAGGAGGGCAAGGGCCATGGCGATGACGCCGCGCCTGCGCTCCGCCTCCGGCCCGGAAAGACCGAACACCCTCACAAGCGCCAGCATGTGCAGCGGGGAGCCGCCGCCCTCCAGAGCGTTTTCCGTGATCCGCCTGGCCATGTCCCTGCCGTAGATGCCGTGCACGGGCAGATCCCGCGAACTCGAGGCCAGCGCCGCCTCGCGCGCATGACGTTTCTCCGTATCCTGAAGAAAGCCGAAGACCTGCACGTTGCCGGTCATGGGATGGCGCGTCAGATGTCCCGTGTAGGAAAGCCAGCGCACCGTGCCGCCCGCGTCCACGCGGCGGTATTCGCGCGTCACCCATTCGCGCCCCTGCGCAAACGCCGCAAGCAGCGCGTCCCTTCCGAAACAGGAAAGAAATTCCTCGCGGTCCTCCATCTGAAAAAGCCGCTTCTTCTCCCATTCCAGCAGCTCGAGCCAGCGTGCGCCGCGCATCTGCTCCGAGAGCGTGCGCCCCTCGACCCAGAGGTCTTCCACGCTGTCGGCCGTAAGGTCCGCACGGACATAGCAGAAAAGGTTGGGCCGCAGGGACTCCCACAGTCTGTCCTTGCCGGCGATGCTCCCGGAAAGTCCCCCGCTCAGAGGCTCCGCAATGCCTATGACCTTGAGCGGCCGCCTGTCCCTGTCCGGCAGCAGGCGGTAGGACACGGAAAACCAGCCGAAGCTGCGGCTCATCCTGTGCCGCAGAATGAACGCCCCGCCCCCGGCCGGACTGCCCCCCAGAATCTTCTCGGCAAAGGAGCGGAACCGCGCCACCGAATCCGGATGCACCCAGCCCTTCTCTATCAGACTCTCGGGAAAATTCTTCAGCTGCACGCCGGAAAGACGCATCCGCCGCCTGCCGTTGAGCAGCAGAAGCGTACGCGAGGCCACATCGACTTCCCACAGTACGCGCGCGCCCCGCTCCAGCGCGAGCCTCAGAAGTTCGCCGTCCTCAAGGATGGTATCTTCCGCCTTGCGCGCCGCGGAGATGTCCCGCACAAGAACCAGCATCACGCATCTGCCGTCGGACAGGGGGGTGCGCATCACCCGCGAACGGCACCACCGCCAGCCGGTTCCGCGGGAAAAACGGTGCTCGTATTCCACCGTCTTGCCCCCGGCCAGCGCGTCCCGGACGCGCCTCTCATACTCCGGCAAGTCGTCGGGATGGATGTATCCGAAGGAGGAAAGAGGGCGCGGCAGGCTGACGCCCTCGCCGTTCCCGCCCATCATGCGGAACAGCGAGGGACTGATATAGACCACGTTCAGCGTGTCCCCCACTTCCAGAAGCGCGACGCCCTCCTCCATGTGCTCCAGCAGCATGCGAAGCTGCACCGGCGTATGAGGTATCACCGGCAGCTCGCATTTCGGCGCGTCCGCCTTCTCGCCCGCGCTGAGGTGATAGCGGTTGCGCCCTTCGGCCTTGGCCTCGTACAGCGCCGCGTCCGCCATCTCGTACAGCTTTTCAAATTCCCGCGTCTCGCCCGTGGCCAGATACACGCCGACGCTCGCGCTCACATGCAGCGTGGGGTTCACGCCGAT
>CASFUJ010000234.1 GCA_949297645.1 uncultured Desulfovibrionaceae bacterium | reverse complement strand
CGTCTGCGCTGCGTCTGCTGACCGGCATATCCTTCCCTTTCGGGGAAGGTCGTACGGCGGAAGGCGTTTTCCCCGGCATAATATATGCTGCGCGTTCATCGTCAGGCCGCTTTTCCGCGGCGAGGGCCATGCCCGCACCGGTCCGGCCGCGAGGAAAAGCGACGATGATGTTTCCCTGATGGGCGGTGCACACCGTTCCCCGCCCGGGGCATGTGCTTTGCGCCTCTCCGGGAACTTGCGACGGAGAAGCGCCGGTAAGTCCGCGTTCTGGTTCCTCAGACATGAAACTCGCGAAAATTATGGACAGAATATCCATTTTTTGCTTGCATCCGGAAGCCAATCAGGCAACACTCTGAATACAGGACCTTTCATGGAGGAGCCATGTTTGTCTTTGCGAATCTTGTCACTACGGTCGCCGGACTGCTCAGTCTGGTGATAAATCTTTACATTTTCATTGTTATCGTGGCGGCTTTTCTCTCATGGGTGAAGCCTGACCCGTATAATGCCATCGTCCGCACCCTGAGGGCTCTGACGGAGCCGGTGTTCTACCGCATTCGTAAGGCGTTTCCCTTTGTGATGGTCAACGGTATTGACCTGTCGCCCATCGTGGTGTTGATTGCACTTCAGCTTATAAACGGCGTAGTCGTACAGTCCCTGCTTCAGCTCGGACTGCGTCTGGCCGGTGTATGAATTTAGAGGATGCCGGTCTGCCGGCTTTTCCCTGCCACCCCAACACAATGGAGTCTGTGCCATGGAAGAACGTGATCTCAAGATTGTGGAACAGTACGGTGATACTGATCCTGAACTGAAGACTCTCTGGGAAGAACACATGCTTTATGAAAAGCAGCTTGCCAAGTACGAAGGCAAGAGCTATCTCACCCCCAGCGAAGAGCAGGAAGTGAAGACCCTCAAGAAGCAGAAGCTGGACGGCAAGACCCGTCTGGCTGCGGCTCTCGACAAATATAAGAAGTAGATGTCCGCGCCCTGTCGCCCTGCGGCAGGGTTGTTTTTTCTTCTGTCGGGCGGGATGAGGAGCTTCCTTCCCGCCCGGCCGGATGGCCGTCGTCCGCTTTGCGGTGCGGCCGTTCTTTTGTGTTTCAGGCCGTAGGCCATGGTTTGCCGTTCCATGCCGCTGGCCGGATTCCCGGAGTTTTTCCCCCTCAGCAGGTACGAAAGAGAAAATGGCAAACGTACGAACTTCCTATACGGACAGTGTCAATTTTTACGGGCAGGAAGACCCCCGCGAACTGGTCTCCCGTTTCGGCTCGCCTCTGTATGTGTATAACGAGAACATACTGCGCGAGCGCTGCCGCGATTTGACGGGACTTTCCTCCCTTCCCGGTTTTCGCGTGAACTATTCCGCCAAGGCCAACACCAATCCCGCTCTTCTGCGCATCATCCGCTCCGAAGGCTGCGTGGTGGACGCCATGAGTCCCGGCGAGCTGCACCTCAATGCGCTGGCAGGCTTCACGCCTGAAGAAATCACCTATGTGTGCAACAACGTCAGTGCCGAAGAGCTTAAAAACGCCGCCGACCACGGCTGTGTGGTGAGTGTGGACTCCCTTTCCCAGTTGGAACTTTTCGGACAGGTCTGTCCCGGCGGTCGCGTCATGGTCCGCTTCAATCCCGGCATCGGCGCCGGGCACAGCGACAAGGTGGTGACCGGCGGCAAGAAGACGAAATTCGGCGTTGACCCGGACATGTTGCCCATGGTGCAGGACGTCGTTGCCCGCCATGAACTCCGCCTTGTGGGTGTGAACCAGCACATAGGCTCGCTGTTCATGGAAGCAGGGCCTTATCTTGAGGCCATGAATATTCTCCTCGCCATGGCAAAGCGCCTGCTGGTGCTTGGCTATCCTCTGGAAATCATTGACTTCGGCGGCGGCTTCGGCATGCCGTACCACAAGTACGAAGGTCAGAGCCGCATGGATATGCAGGCCCTCGGCAACGCCATTCACGGACGCCTTGCGGAATGGTCGGAGGAGACGGGCTACAAGGGGCAGTTCTTCATCGAGCCCGGTCGCTATGTGGTGGCCGAGTGCGGCGTGGTGCTCGGGACCGTGCATGCCACCAAGAACAACGGACCGCATCTTTTTGCCGGTACCGACATAGGCTTCACCGTGCTGGCCCGTCCCATGCTCTATGACGCCTTCCATGATGTGGAAATCTACCGTGAGAACGGCGATCCCGACGGGGAGGAAGTGGAGCAGACCGTGGTGGGCAATATCTGCGAGTCCGGGGACATCCTTGCCAAAGACCGCAAACTTCCGCTCATCAGGCAGGGGGATGTCGTTGCCATGCTTGACGCGGGAGCCTACGGCTTCGTCATGGCTTCCACCTACAATCAGCGCATGAGGCCTGCGGAAGTGCTCATCGGAGCGGACGGAAAGGCCCGACTCATCCGTCGGCGGGAAACGCTTGACGATCTGACGTCTCTGCTGGTTCTGGACTAGGACGTCCCTGAGATTTCCGGAAGGAGCCGTCTTTCGGCGGAAGAGGTCTTCGTCCTGTCTGGAACGGTACGAAGGATGACCTGCCGGAAAGAAACGTCGTATGCATGTTATGAGAACACGAAAGGGTCGCGCACAGCGCGGCCCTTTTATCTTGCGGTCATGAATTCACTTCTGCCCTGGTCTGTCTGCGTGAAAAGAGGAAACGCCTCTTGCCAGCACGCAGAATGACGTTATCTTCTGCCCATGTCTGTCATGCTTCGTTCCTTTTCCGCTTTACGGATTCGCGCCTGGCTCCGTCGCGTTCCTTTCGACACCATCTGGGGGCTTGTCTGGCCGCAGATGATGATGCTGCTTTGCAGCATCATCGTCAACCTTACAGACATATGGGCCGCCGGCCGTATTGCTTCCGATGTGCAGGCGGCGGTGGGGCTGTCTTTTCAACTGCAGGTCTTCCTCATGGTGTTCGGCTGGGCGCTGGGGGCCGGAGGCATGGCCGCGGTCAGCCAGTCCATGGGGGCAGGGCGTTTCAGGCGCGCGCAGCATTATGTGGGGCTGGTGCTCTGCAGCTGTGTGGTCGTGGCCGCCTTTCTTGCACTGCTCACGGGAGCTTTCCGCAGCGCGGTGCTTGCCGTTCTGCAGACGCCAGCCCCCCTCATGCCCGTAACGGACTACATGGTGCGCATCATGCTCATGGGGTTGCCCGCCTTCTATATCATGCAGGTGGGCGGTACGCTGTTTCGAGCGGCAAGGCAGGTCATTGCGCCGCTTCTGGTGGCGGTGGCCACATGCCTTCTCAATGTGTTCGGCGATTTGTGCTTCGGCCTCGGCTTCCTGGGTTTTCCCGCCTTCGGCATGGCGGGTATCGCATGGTCCACATTCAGCGCCAACCTGCTGGCCCGGCTGGATTGCCTGCTTTCGTTCGCGCAGGCCGCGCAGGAAAACCGCTACATCCGGCCGGTGGTGGCGGACGACGACGTGCTCGACATCAAGCAGGG
>CASFUJ010000233.1 GCA_949297645.1 uncultured Desulfovibrionaceae bacterium | reverse complement strand
GGTATGGAAAGCCTTCGAGTCGCTCCTGACAGGTCACCACCGTAAACGGCAGAGTGCGCACCGTTCTCAGATAATCGGAAAACACCCGGGTCACATCACCATCCAGCCGCTCGATGCGAAGATGCCGAAAATATTCAAATCCACGAAGGCGGGCAGAGACTCGATGCGCTTTGCCACCACATACTTACAGAAACTGTGTTCGTCGGCCCCCATGCGGAGAAAACGCTCTTCCTCCGTAACGCCCGCGTTGTCCGCCTCCGCGTCATACACGGCTCCGCTGCCGAAATTGATGAATCTGCCGAAACGGTCCCCATGCCGGGCGAGATTCTCGAACATACGCACATTGGTATAAAGAAGCCTGTTACGATCCGGCGCATTTCTGTGACCGGGCTTGACTGCGGCGTGCAGCACCACATCAAATTCATGCCTGCGAAAATACGCGTCCACGCTGCCTGTGTCGGTCAGGTCGAGCTCAGCATGAGACGGCGCAAAAAGCTCATATCTGTCCTTCAGGAAGGATTCACGCAGATTCCGGCCGATAAAGCCGCTGCCGCCTGTAAGCAGTATCTTTTTCATGCCCTTCTGCTCCGCACGAACTCGTGAATGACACGCGACGTCTCGCGCTCGTCGTTTTCATCCACGTTCTGGGCCGTACCTACCCAGAAGGTATGTTCCATGATAAAGTCGGTATGGGGCAGCAGCGCGTACTGCTCCTCTCCCAGATCCCAAGAGTGCATGAGAGGCCCGGAACCGATGCGCAGCTCCACATCGGTATCGGTCATCATGGGCTGACGCAGCAGGTTGCCCGCAAAAAGCTGACGGGTTCCCACGCCGTGCGATTCCAGATATTCCACCAGTTCCTGTTTGTTGAACGGCGCTTCCGGACGCACGGAAATAAGAAAGCCGAACCAGGAAGGTTCGCAGTGTTCGCTGTGTTCGGGCAGCATGAGCACGTCGGAAAGGTCGGCCAGCTCTTCGGAGAGCACGGCGGCGTTGCGGCGACGCTTTTCCAGAAAGCCGTCCAGCTTCCTGAGCTGTTCCACGCCTACGGCCGCCTGCCAGTCGGTGATCTTGAGATTGTAGCCTATGTGGGAATAGGTGTACTTGTGGTCGTAGCCGAACGGCAGACGGCCGAGCTGCAGGCTGAAGCGCTTCCTGCAGGTGTTGTCCGTGCCGGGCTGGCACCAGCAGTCACGGCCCCAGTCGCGCAGGGACATGATGACGCGGTAAAGGCTCGTGTCGTTCGTGATGACGGCTCCACCTTCTCCCATGGTCATGTGATGGGCAGGATAGAAGCTGAAGGTGCCTATGTGTCCCATGGTACCGGCATACCGGCCTTTCCATGTTGCACCGAGCGCGTCGCAGCTGTCTTCGATCATCCAGAGACTGTGCCTGCTGCAGAGTTCCATCATGGCGTCCATGTCGTACATGTTGCCGAGGGTATGGGCGAGAAAAACCGCTCTGGTACGGGGAGTAACTGCCTCTTCTATTTTACTGATGTCGATGTTGCAGGTGCGAAGCTCCAGATCGACGAACACAGGAACAAGGCCGTTCTGCAGAATGGGATTCACCGTAGTGGGAAAACCGGCGGCCACGGCAATGACCTCATCGCCTTTCTTCAAACGGCGCTCCCCAAGCTTGGGCGACGTAAGCGCCGTAAGCGCCAACAGGTTGGCGCTGGAACCGGAGTTGGTGGAAAGCGCGTATTTCACGCCCAGCTTTGCGGCAAAGGCCTTTTCAAATTCCACGTTGAATCGTCCCGCAGTAAGCCACATGTCCAACGATGCATCCATCATGGCGCAGAGCTCTTCCGCCCCGAGTGACTTGCCCGATACGGGAATATACCCGGCACGGCGTCTGTCGGGACGCACAAGCTCGTAGTATTCCACGGCAAGGTGCTTGATTTCGTTTCTGATATCTTCCGCAGTTCTGCTCATGTGTTTCTCTCCTTGACCTCAGCACGACAGGGCGCGCGTTCCGTTCCGGCTGTTCAGGTATTCGCGTATCTGCTCGTCCATGAGCGCGGGAAGGTCGTCTTCCGCCAGCCAGGCCTTCGACCACGCACAGTTTTTTTCCACGGCCTCCTCGATGGGCCAGCGCGGCGACCAGCCGAAGGTCGTTTTGATTTTCGTGCAATCGAGCTTGAGGAATCCGGCCTCGTGCGGGGCGCCCGCTTCGACCTGACTTTCCCAGCGGACTCCCTCGCCCCACCTTTCGCAGAACAGGTCCACAAGCTCTCCGGTAGTCACACAGTCACATTCATCAGGGCCGACATTGTACCACCCTGCAAAGCACTTGTCCTCGTACTGGCGTTGTGCAATCATCAGATAGGCAAACAGCGGCTCCAAAACATGCTGATACGGCCGAGTGGAATGGGGATTACGGACAATAATCGGCACCCCTTTCTGGGCAGCACGGACACAGTCTGGAATAATGCGGTCATTAGCAAAGTCACCGCCGCCAATCACGTTGCCAGCACGGGCCGTAGAGATGGCAGGTGCATTTTTTCCGCCGAAAAAGCTATTAAGATAACTGTGCGTTACCAGTTCTGAACAGGACTTGGAGTTGGAATAGGGATCAAAGCCGTCCAAAGGCTCATTTTCCCGATAGCCCCAGGGCCACTCGTTGTTGAGATAAACTTTATCCGTCGTCACATTCAGGAAGCTGCGTACGCAGCTGCTACCGCGTACGCATTCCAAAATGTTGACCGTTCCCATTACATTGGTCTCGTAGGTGTAGGCCGGGTCCTTATAGCTGTCCCGCACGATAGGCTGCGCCGCCAGGTGCAGAACAATCTCTGGCTCTGCCTGGTTGAAAGCGGCGGACAGGGCCGTCCGATCCCGGATATCTCCGATCACAGAGGTCATCCGTCCCTCCAGACCGGATAGTGCAAAGAGATTCGGCTGCGTCGGCGCAGGAAGAGAATATCCGGTCACCACCGCACCGGCCTGCACCAATATCCGGCACAGCCAGGTGCCTTTGAAGCCGGTGTGGCCGGTGACAAACACCCGCTTGCCTCGATAAAATTCAAAATCAATGTATTTCATCAGTCTGCCCATACCTTCCAGGGAGCCTGTCCCGCGGCCCACATCTTCTCCAGCTGCTCTTTTTCTCGGACGGTATCCATGCACTGCCAAAAGCCGTCATGCTTGTACGCCATGAGTTGCCCCAGCTTGGCCACCGTCTCCAAAGGCGTTTTCTCCAAAACGGTAGCATCCCCGTCGATATAGTTAATGAACTCCGGCTGACAGACCATGAATCCAATGTTGATCAGATTCCCGTCACCCTGCGTTTTTTCCCGGAACTCATTTACACAGCCTTCGGCGTCAATGTCCAGTACACCGAAGCGTTGGCCAGCGTTATAGGCCGACATCGTGACCAGCTTTCCATGGGACTGATGGAACTTGACCAACTCCGCAATGTTCAGATCAGAGACGCCGTCGCCGTAA
>CASFUJ010000232.1 GCA_949297645.1 uncultured Desulfovibrionaceae bacterium | reverse complement strand
ACGATGACGGCGATGCCGAAATCATCAATGCCGCGCAGCGTCCGGCTATCTATTACGGCGGCGGCGTCATTGCCTCCGGTGCGAGCGCGGAACTTTCCGCCCTCATGAAGAAGGCCTGCATGCCCGGCGCCTACACGCTTATGGCTGCCGGCGCTGTGGACAGCAACGACCCCCTCAACCTCGGCATGGTGGGTATGCACGGCTGCCGCACCAGCAACTTCGCCCTCGACAATGCCGACGTGATGGTGGCCGTAGGTACCCGTTTCAGCGACCGTGTGGCGCTCGCTCCCGATGAATTCGGCCGCCGCGCCAAACTCGTACAGATTGATATCGACCCCAGTGAAGTGAATAAGAACGTGGGGGTGGACGTCAGCCTCGTGGGCGACGTGAAGGATATCATCTGCGCGCTTCTGCCCAAGATCAATCAGTCCTGCCGTGATGAGTGGCTGACGCAGATAGCCGACTGGAAGCAGGAAGACTATCATCCCGAAGACAGCGACACCGTGCTCAAGCCGCATCAGGTCATCCGCAAGGTCAACGAAATGGCCGGAGACGACGCCATCTATGTGACCGACGTGGGTCAGCATCAGATGTGGGCCGCACAGTATCTGCACCATGTGAAGCCGCGCCACTTCCTGACGAGCGGCGGTCTCGGCACCATGGGCTTCGGATACGGCGCGGCCATCGGCGCAAAAATCGCAAGACCCGACAGAAGAGTGGTGCATTTCACCGGTGACGGCTCCTTCCACATGAACATGAACGAAGCCTGCACGGCCGTGAGCTACGCTCTGCCCGTCATCACCATCATCCTCGACAACCATGTGCTCGGCATGGTGCGCCAGTGGCAGACCAGCTTCTACGGCAAGCGCTACTCCTGCACCAATCTCGACAGACGTACCGACTATGTGAAGGTCATCGAGGGCTTCGGCGGCAAGGGCTTCCACTGCGACACCATGGCCGAGTTGGAAAACGCCATGGCGGAGGCCCTCAGGAGCGATGTTCCCGTGTGGATACATTGCTGCATCGACAGGGATGAGAAGGTGCTTCCCATGATTCCCGGCGGCTGCACCTGCGACTCCATCATCATGGAATAGAAGGGGGGAGAAAATGACGAAACATGTGCTTTCCATCGTGGTGGATAACAACGCCAACGTCATGGCCCGCGTGTCCTCCCTCTTCGCCCGTCGCCGCTTCAACATGACCAGCGTCACGGCGGCGCAGACCAGCGACCCTTCCATATCCATCATCACCATTGTTACGGAAGGTGACGCCCATGTTCTTGACCAGATTCTGAAACAGACGCTCAAGATGGAAGAGGTGAAGTCCGTCACCATACTTCCCCGCAACGAGAGCCTGCTTTCCGAAACCATCATGCTTCGTATTGCTTTCGGGGAGTCCAACATTTCCCGCATCAAGGACATAGTGGAGGTTTACCGGGCCAGAATTATTGACCTCACCTCCAGTAGCATGGTAGTACAGCTGACCGGAAAGCCTTCCAAGATTGAAGGCTTTATGGAAGTCATGTCGCCCTATCAAATCCTTGAGATGTGCCGTTCCGGTATCATCGGCATGCCCAGGGGTTCACAGAGTGATTGGTGGAAAAGCAGCCAGGAATAACCGGCTGCTGAACAGATTATACATTGAAATGGAGAAATTATCATGATCAAGAAGTACTATGACGCAGACTGCAACCTCGGCATGCTCGACGGCAAGACGGTCTCTATCATCGGTTACGGCAGCCAGGGGCATGCTCATGCCCTGAACCTGCATGAAAGCGGTGTGAACGTTGTTGTCGGCCTGCGCAAGGGCAGCGCCAGCTGGGCCAAGGCCGAAGAAGCCGGTCTGAACGTCATGGAAGTGGAAGATGCCGCCAAGGCCGGCGACATCGTCATGATGCTGGTGCCCGACGAAGTGGCTGCCGACATCTACAACAAGCAGGTCGCTCCCAACATGAAGGAAGGCGACGTGCTCTGCTTCGCCCACGGCTTCAACATTCACTTCGGCTTCGTGAAGCCCGCCGCCAACATCGACGTGATCATGATTGCCCCCAAGGGCCCCGGCCACACCGTGCGCAGCCAGTACCTGGAAGGCAAGGGCGTGCCCAGCCTCATCGCCATCGCTCAGGACTACAGCGGCCGTGCCAAGGACTACGCTCTGGCCTATGCCTCGGGCATCGGCGCCGGCCGCGCCGGTATCCTTGAAACCACCTATCGCGAAGAAACCGAAACCGACCTCTTCGGCGAACAGGCCGTGCTCTGCGGCGGCGTGACCGAACTCATGAAGGCCGGTTTCGAAACCCTCGTGGAAGCCGGGTATGCGCCTGAAATGGCCTACTTCGAAACCATCCACGAAATGAAGCTCATCGTTGACCTCATCAACAACGGCGGCTTCGGCTTCATGCGCTATTCCATCTCCAATACCGCCGAATACGGCGACTACCGTACCGGCAAGCGCCTCATCACCGAAGAGACCCGCAAGGAAATGAAGAAGGTGCTCCGCGAAATCCAGGACGGCACCTTCGCTTCCGAGTTCATGCAGGAATTCTCCGCCGGTCGCAAGGGCAAGTTCCTTGCCACCCGTCGCATGGAATCCGAGCATCAGCTGGAAAAGGTCGGCGCCGAACTGCGTCAGATGATGAGCTGGCTCAAGAAGTAGTCTTGCCTTGACAATATCGCCGGGCAGTTTCCGCTGTCCGGCGATTTTCTGTCCTGTGCCTTTTGCCCTCCGCACTTCTGGCGGAAGGAGAAGAGGAGCGTCCGTCATCGGGACTGAAAGATCCGGGCCGGAAGGCATCCCGAGCCGCGTCCCGTCGTGAGTGTCCAGGACAACCTAAACCGTTTTTCAGGGAATGGAGGAGAGAAGTCTCATGAAGCTTCGCAGTGCGAATGTCACGCAGGGCGTGGAGCGTGCGCCCAACCGCAGCCTGTTCTATGCCATGGGCTACACCAGAGAGGAGCTCGACCGTCCGCTGGTGGGCGTCATCAGCGCGTACAGTGAAATCGTGCCCGGCCACGCCCATCTGGACAAGATTGCCGAGGCCGTGAAGGCCGGCGTGCGCATGGCCGGAGGCACTCCCATTCTTATTCCCGCCATCGGAGTGTGCGACGGCATCGCCATGGGACATATCGGCATGAAGTATTCGCTGGCCAGTCGCGAACTTATTGCCGACAGTGTGGAAACCATGGCCATGGCGCATCAGCTGGATGCACTGGTGCTTGTGCCCAACTGCGACAAGATTGTGCCCGGCATGCTCATGGGCGCGCTTCGCCTGAACATTCCTTCCGTGGTGTGCAGCGGCGGTCCCATGATGGCCGGTGTGTATGACGGTGAGGAAGTGAGCCTTTCCAAAATGTTCGAGGCCGTGGGCGCTTACAAGGCGGGCATGATTACCGACGATCAGCTGGAAGACTGCACCTGCAACTGCGGCCCCAGCTGCGGCAGCTGCTCGGGCATGTACACCGCCAAC
>CASFUJ010000231.1 GCA_949297645.1 uncultured Desulfovibrionaceae bacterium | reverse complement strand
GCATGGCCGTGGTAAAACGAATGTTTTGACTTGCTCTCCACTGCCGCAGATAGAGGGGTAAACGAATGTTTCTCCTTAACGCTAGGGTGGAAGGGCACAAATGTTCGTGATGCGCTCTGTCCTGTGGCGGAGGGCGTGAAAATGAATGTTCTGGTTTGCTCCCGGCGCTGTGGCGGAGAGAAAAACGAACGTTTGTCCTGCTGTGGTCCGGTACCGCCGCTGGTGCGGCGCTGACCGGTGAAAATTTCGGCCCTGTTCCGGGCCTGCTGTCGGGGCGTGTGGCGTTGGCAGCGGGGACGGCGTGGGCGTCTCGGCCTCCGCCCGGGTGCATCTGGTGGACTGCACCGTCTCCGGCTGGAAGACCGGCGTGCTGGCCGCAGAGGCTCTCCGTCTGAACGTAGCTTTCAGGCGACATTCTTAGCTCGAAGCGGCGCAGGCTGCCTGCGCCGCTTCGTCTGCGGCCTGAGACAGTTTTTTCTGAGGGCGCCCCACCGGCGAGCCCCCCTCTGTCGGAAGATTTGACAATTCGCCGTTCGTGCTTATGTTTCCTCTACACTCAAATTTGATATTATAAGGAGTCACTCCCATGAAAATTACGACGAGAAATCTGCTGGAAGGTGTCGTCACTGCCGTGAAGAAGGGCGCGGTGAACGACGAAATCGCCATCGACCTCAAGGGCGGTCTCAAGGTTTCCGCCATCGTCACCAGTCAGAGCACCGAAACGCTGGGACTTAAGCCCGGTAAGGAAGTGCTGGCCATGGTGAAGGGCGTGAACGTGTTGCTCGTCCGCGATTTGGAAGGTTACAAATTTTCTTCCCGCAACATGCTGCCCGGCACCGTGAAGGGTGTGAAGAAAGGTCAGATTATGGCCAGCGTGGCCGTGGAACTCGACAACGGCGACCGCCTGACCTCCGTGTGCACGGTGGACAGCGCCGAGGATGCGGGCATTGCCGAAGGCGTGCGCGTGCAGGCCGCCGTCAAGGCTCCCCATGTGATTCTTGCGGCGAAGGACTAAGCTGCCTCCCGTCTTTATGGCGGGAAGGCCTTCTGACTGAAAAAGCCGGCCCTCGGGTCGGCTTTTTCATGTCTTCGGATTGGGTGAGGGGCGTGCGCTGAAAGGTTGTCCTCTTTCCGGATGGCCGGAGTCGTATGAGCCGTCAGCCCGCCATGGGGCAGAAGCGGTCGAGTCCGAAAAGGCGGGATGCCGCCGCGCCGGAAATGCCGAAGAAGACGACGGGCTTTCCGAGGTCCACGAAGTTGACGAAGGTGCCGTTGCAGAGCGTGCTGCCCGTGCAGAGCACGATGTCCGACCAGTCGAGAACGGCGTCGTGATAGTTTTCTTCTCCGTGCTCCACGGTGATGCCGGAGCGCACGCTTCCCACGAACTGGGGATTCATGTCCAGAACGCGCAGGGAAAATTCCTGCGAGAGTCGCGCGGTGAGCGCGGGCTGATACCCCGCCAGCGTGATGCGGGGCGCGCCGAAGCGCTCGCGGATGTTCGCGGCGTGCTTTTCCGCGCAGAGTTCCAGTTCGTCGTTGCGGCAGTGCACGGTATGGTCGATGTCCCCCGTGAAACGCATGACGGCGTTGAGCGTGGCCACCAGAAGACCGCGGCTGTGCGCATCGTTTTCCGTATCGAGCGCGAGCACTTCATCCAGCGTGCCGGAAAAGTCCGATGGCGCATCGGTAAAGGCCTGCCCCAGCGCATGCCCGAACTGCGCCTGAAGCATGATTTCCTTTCCCGCAAGGATGGGGTAGTCCCTGCGTTTTGTCGTACCTATGGCTTCTTCCGGGGAAAGGCCCCGGCTTTTCAGGATGATGGGGCTGTTATCCAGCCCGTGGAGACGGATGATGTTTTCCAGCGCCTCTCTGAGGCGGCGGTAAAGTTCCTGCTGTGTCATGCTTCCTCCAGTCCGAGAAAGGTGTTGAGTTCCCTGTCGTCGCTGCGTGTGAAGAGTTCATCCGCCCTGCGTATGCAGAGCATCCTGCCCGCGGACATGACGCCAATGCGGGAGGCGAGCATCTGCGCTTCCCGGAAGTCGTGGGTGACGAAGAGCACGGCGCAGTGAAAGGTCCGGGGTATGCGTTCTATTTCTCCGTAGAGCGTTTTCCGCGTGGCCGGGTCGAGGGAGGAGAAGGGTTCGTCGAGGAGCAGCAGCTTCGGTTGCATGACCAGTGCCCGGGCGAGCGCCACGCGCTGCCTCTCCCCTCCGCTCAGCGTCTGCGGAAAGGCCTTCAGAATATGGCTTATTCCCAGAATCTCGGAGAATTCCCGTACTTTTTCTTTCTGTTCGGCCCGGCTTGCGTGGCGGACGCGGAGCCCGTAGGCGATGTTCCTTTCCACGTTCATGTGCGGAAAGAGTGCGTAGTCCTGATAGACGAAGCCGATGTTTCGTTCGGTGAGGGGGATGTCCTGCACGGGCGTGCCGTAAAGGAGCACGCGTCCGGCCTCTGGAGTATAGAAGCCGGCGGCCGATTCCAGAAGCAGCGTCTTTCCTGCTCCTGTGCGACCGAGAATGGCGAAAAGTTCTCCTTCGTTCAGGGAAAGGCAGATGTCCCTGATGCGCATGCTGCCGCGGGTGAGGCAGAAATGGTCGAAAACAAGCGGTGTTACAGCCATGAGGACCCTTCCATGCGGCTGGCCGTCCTGTGCTGGAGCAGCGTGGAGAGCAGCAGCGCCGTGCCGGAAATGATGAGCAGAATGATGGCGGCGGCCATGGCCATGCCGTTATCTCCGGTGCTGATGTTGAGATAGATGCTGGCGGGCAGGGTTTCGGTCTTCATGCGCGTGACGCCGACCAGCATGAGGGTCGCGCCGAATTCTCCGATGGCGCGCGACCAGGTGAGAATGGCGGCCATAAGGATGGAATTGCGGCAGAGCGGCAGGGTGATGGTGCAGAAACGCTGCCAGCGCGAAGCGCCGAGCGTGCCGGCGATGAATTCCAGACGGCTGTCCAGCTCTTCCAGCGCGGTGCGCATGAGACGGATGACAAAGGGAATGTTGACTATCCACTGCGCCATGACGATACCCGCGGGTTCGAAGATGACGCGGATGCCGAGGTCTCTGAGCATCCTGCCGGCATCGGAGGAGAACATCATGAGCAGGCACAGCCCGAGAACGAGATAGGGCAGGGAAAGAGGCAATTCCAGCACCAGACGGCAGAGGTGGCGCAGAGGCATGCGGCAGCGCGCCAGCGCGTAGGCGCAGGGAATGCCCACCACGAAGCACAGCAGCGTGGAAATCGTGGAGGTGACAAGGCTCAGCCTGATGGAAAACAGCACTTCTTCCGAGCGGAACGCCCCGGGCAGAAAGGGCAGGCCCCCTATGATGATGGTACAGAGGGAGGCGGTGAGAAAAAGCACGGTAAGAAAGGCCACACACAGGCTTGCGCCGTCGAAAAAGGAGAGTTTTCGTTTCATGGCGCGCAGGATGCCCGCCCCTGTGAGATGCGCCTCTACGAGCCCATCCTCCGCTGG
>CASFUJ010000230.1 GCA_949297645.1 uncultured Desulfovibrionaceae bacterium | reverse complement strand
GGCGTCGTCTCAGGCTGCTGAGACCGAGAGCGGCGGGGCGGGGCCATGGATTGCGATTGCGGTGGTGATCCTGGCGGCCGTGGGCGGAAGCGCGGCTTACACGCGCCGCCGCGGGGCAGGAGAGGACAAGGAATAAAGGGTCAGACTGTCGAAAAGCTGCCAAAGAGCGAAACGTAAAGTTTTCGCCCGCCTTTTCAAAGGGCGCGGCGTGCCAGTGGCACGCGAATTAGCGCCGACCGAAGCGGGAGCGGAGACCGGAGCCCCGACCACCGAGCCGCCAGTAAGTCGACCTTATCAAGCGAAGCACTTTTCCCTCCAGCACCGAGCCGCTGAAGCGTCGGTTTCCGGTGTCGCGCACCGCAAACCGATGCTTCAGACGCTGCATCCGGTCTCGCCGGATGCAGCCAAAACAGCACGAAGCGTCTTTTTCCGGACGGCGGCCCGCTTTGGTGCTTTTCCGCACGCAGCCCCTCTCCGGCAAACTAAAAGCCGCTCATCGGATGCAGCAAAAACAGCGCGCAGCGTCTTTTTCGGCCTGCGTCCCCATTTTTCCCATCCAACTCATTCCCGGCCGCCTGGCCCCCCGAAAGGGGGCCTTTTTCATGGGAACGTTCCATGCCTCAATGGACTTTCAGCGTTCGCGCAGTCTCGGGTCCAGCATATCGCGCAGACTTTCTCCGAGCAGGTTGTAGCCGAGTACGGTGACCAGGATGGCGAGACCGGGATAGAGGGAGAGCCAGGGGGCTATCTCCAGAGTGTTTTTGCCGTCCATGAGCATATTGCCCCAGCTTGCGTCCGGCGGCTGGACGCCGAGTCCGAGAAAACTGAGGGACGACTCTACAAGAATGGCTCCGGCCACGCCCAGCGTGGCGGAGACCAGCACGGGAGCGAGGGCGTTGGGCAAAATATGTACGAAAAGCAGGCGGGGGGCCGAGGCTCCCGCCAGTTTCGAGGCGGAGATGAAGTCTCTCTCCCGCAGAGAAAGCGTTTCGGCCCGTACGAGGCGCGCCACGCCCATCCATGAGGTGAGGCCGATGACTATCATGATGTTGGTGAGACTCGGCTCCAGAAAGGCAATGACGGCAAGAATGAGAAAGAAGGAAGGGAAGCAGAGCATGACGTCCACACCGCGCATGATGAGCTCGTCCGTCCAGCCGCCGAAATAGCCGGAGGTGAGGCCGAGCACGATGCCGATGGCCGTGGAGATGCCTACGGCTACGAATCCCACCCAGAGCGAAACGCGCGCGCCGTAGAGCAGGCGGGAAAAAACGTCCCGGCCGAGTTCGTCGGTGCCGAGAAGGTGTTCCGGTGAGGGCGGCATGAGAATCTGGTCGAGGTTCAGGGCCGCCGGGTCATAGGGGGCGAGCCATGGAGCGAGCAGGGCGAGGATGCTCATGACAAGCACGATGGAAAGTCCGGTGAGAAACATGCCGTGGCGTTTCAGACTGATGCTCATGCCTTGTCTCCCTGTTTTGCCGCGGCGCGTATGCGCGGGTCGGCCAGACTGTAACCGGCGTCGGCCAGCATGTTGCCGAGCAGGGTGAGTACGGCGCCGAGCACGAGGTTGCCCATGATGAGGGGATAGTCGCGCGCCATGACGGCGGCGTAGAAGAGCTGGCCGAGTCCCGGCAGGGCGAAGATGGTCTCGATGATGACGCTGCCGCCGATGAGTCCCGGCACGGAGAGGCCGAGCATGGTGATGACGGGCAGAAGCGCGTTGCGCAGGGCGTGCCTGCCTATGACCAGCCGCGTGGGGAGCCCTTTGGCCCGGGCTGTGGTCATGTAGTCCTGGCGGAGCACTTCCAGCATGGAGGAACGCAGGAAGCGCGAAGTTCCCGCGATGCTGCCCACCAGTCCCACGAGAATGGGCAGGGTGAGATGCCTTGCTATGTCGATAACCTTGCCCATCGGAGAGAGCTGGGCGTAGTCCAGCGATGTGAGTCCGGAAAGGGGGAGCCAGCCGAGGTCGATGCCGAAATACAGCATGAGCAGCATGGCCAGCCAGAAGCTCGGCATGGCAAAGCCGAGAAAGACCAGCACCGTGAGCGTTCTGTCGAGGGCCGTGCCGCGGCGCACGGCGGACACGATGCCGATGGGAATGGAAATGAGCAGGGTGAGCAGCAGCGAGATGACGTTCATGCCCACGGTAAGGGGCAGCCGCTCCATGATTTTTTCCATGACGGGCCGTGCGTCGCTGGAAAGCGAGAGGCCGAAGTCCAGACGGAGGATGCGTCCCAGCCAGTCGAGGTACTGTTCCCACAGCGGACGGTCCAGTCCGTAGAGGGCGTTCAGTCGTTCACGCACCATGTCTCCGGCCAGCGGGTTGAGGCTGGTCTGCATGTCGGTAGGCGTGCCCGGAGCAAGGTGGATGACGAAGAAGCTGACCAGCGTGATTCCCCACAGCACAAGCAGCATCCACAGCATCTTGCGGACGGCGCGTACGGCCAGAGCCTTCCAGCGTGAGGCGCTGTCGCCGGAAACGGGAGTTTTCTTCATGGAGATGGCCCTCTGAAGGCGGATGTTTCCGGCAGGAAAGGCGCTCTTGTCGTTCAGACCTTTCCTGCCGCAAAATACGGAAGTCTCACGCCCCGGGCTGCATGGCTCCCTGACTGATGTCGTGCCTCATCCATTCGGCCACGGCCTTCGTTTCGGCCTGCCATGCCGCCGGAGAGAGGCGCAGCGTGAGGAACTGACGGAACATTTCGTCCAGCATGTCCAGTGCCTGGTCGAGCAGGTACATTTTTTCAAGGAAGACGGCGTCCGGGTCTTCGGAAGCGTCTTCGCGGGAAATGGGCGGGGTGCGCAGGGAGTTGATGCTGAAGTCTTCCGCCTTCAGCGTGACCTGCCAGTCCATGCCGTCCTTTTCCAGCCGCACGAGGGCCCGCACCACCTGCTTTCCGGTGAGCAGTCCGAGGCGCGCCTCGCGCAGGGGAGAGAAGGAGCCGACCACGGTGGCGGTTTCCTGATTTTCTCCTTCGCCGCCGCGCACCACGATGCGCTGTTCCATGGCCACGGTGAAGGGTTCGCCGTTGTGCTCCGGCGTTTCCATGCGGAACACGTTGCCGGTTTCACTGCGGAACCACAGCCAGGTGAGAAATTCCTGCCCCAGGATGAGGTCGGTATTTTCTCCGATATAACCTATTTCTGCCATAACAGGTGCCTTTTGAAGCATGTTTCAGGTGAAGGCGCGTTTTCCGCGCAAACCATACGGTGACCGCTTATGCAAAGGAGATACAATATGTTCGATCCGAGAATGGAAAAACTTGCCCGTGCGCTCGTGACGTATTCCGTCGCGGCGAAAAAGGGCGACAAGGTACTCATAGAAACGACGGACGTGCCCGCGGAGTTTACTGCGGAGCTGATCAGACAGGTATACGCAGTCGGGGCGTACCCGTTCGTCGAAACGTATAAGGGCAAGGCGGAAGCCGCACTGCGCGCGGGAACGAGCGAGGAGCACAGTAAAATGCTTGCGGATTT
>CASFUJ010000229.1 GCA_949297645.1 uncultured Desulfovibrionaceae bacterium | reverse complement strand
CAACAAGCTGTATGAAGAAGCCCGGTCGCTTTTGAGTCTGCGCCACTATGAGCGCAAGGACCACGAAGAAAAGTACCAGATACTCATCTGCGGCGGCACGGGCTGCACATCCTCGGGCAGCATGAACGTCCGCGACGCCCTGCAGGCCGCCATCGACAACAACGGTCTGCATGACCGCGTGAACATCATCGTCACCGGCTGCCACGGCTTCTGCGAACTCGGCCCTCTCGTCATCTTCTACCCCGGCGGTATCTTCTATGTGTGCGTGCAGCCCGAAGACGCCGAGGAGCTCATCAAGACTACGGTACTCGAAGGCAAGACAGTGGAGCGTCTGCACTATCAGGGCCGTACCGGCAAGACCCCGCGCCAGAGCTACCGCGACATGCTCTTCTACAACCTGCAGAAGCGCATGGTGCTGCACAACTGCGGCCGCATCGACCCGGAAAACATTTTCGAATACATAGCGAACGGCGGCTATCAGGGCATCGCCAAGGCCATCTCCATGGGCCGCGAAGCCACGCTCGAGGAAGTCTATAAGTCCGGTCTGCGCGGCCGCGGCGGCGCAGGCTTCCCCACCGGTCTCAAGTGGAAATTCATGGCTTCCGAACCGGCGGAGCCCAAGTACATGCTCTGCAACGCCGACGAAGGCGACCCCGGCGCGTTCATGGACCGCTCCGTCCTTGAAGGCGATCCCAACGCCGTCATCGAAGGCATGCTCATCGGCGCCTGGGCCACCGGAGCCACCAAGGGCTATGTGTATGTGCGCGCCGAATACCCGCTTGCCATCAAGCGTCTCGGCATCGCCCTTGCCGAAGCCGAGGCCCTCGGCCTCATCGGCGACAACATTCTCGGCACGGACTTCAGCTTCCATCTGAAAATCAAGCAGGGCGCAGGCGCTTTCGTGTGCGGCGAGGAAACCGCCCTCATGCGCTCCATCGAAGGCAAGCGCGGCATGCCCCGCGTGCGCCCGCCCTTCCCGGCCAAGCAGGGTCTGTGGGAAAAGCCCACGGTGCTCAACAACGTGGAAACCTTCGCCAACATCGCCCGCATCATCCTGAACGGCGCCGACGCCTTCCGTCAGGACGGCACGGAGAAGTCCCCGGGCACCAAAATCTTCGCCGTCACCGGCAAGGTACGCAACACCGGCCTCGTGGAAATCCCCATGGGCGTTTCCATGCGCCACATCATTTTCGACATCTGCGCAGGCATCAAGGACGACAAGAAGTTCAAGGCCGTGCAGATAGGCGGCCCCTCCGGGGCGTGCCTTCCCGCCTCCATGCTGGACAATCCGGTTGACTACGACTCCCTCACCGCCGCCGGCGCCATGATGGGATCGGGCGGTCTGGTGGTGGTGGACGAGGACACCTGCATGGTGGACCTCGCCCGCTTCTTCCTCACCTTCACGCAGGCCGAAAGCTGCGGCAAATGCACCCCCTGCCGCGAAGGCAGCAAGCGCATGCTGGAAATCCTGGAGCGCATCTGCAACGGCGACGGCCGCGAAGGCGACATCGAGGAGCTTGAGCGTCTCGCGCACACCATGCACACCTCTTCGCTCTGCGCCCTCGGACACGACAAGAAGTGCCCCGCCGGCACCTGCACCAAGCTCCTGCAATACAAGATTGATCCTGAAAAGTGCAAGGGCTGCACGCTCTGCGCCCGCAACTGCCCGGTGAACGCCATTACCGGCAAGGTACGCGAACCCCACCTGATCAATCCCAACAAGTGCATCAAGTGCGGCACCTGCATGGACAAGTGCAAGCACGGCGCCATCAGCCGCGTGTAAGCCCGGCTTCCCGAGGAGAATCATCATGAGCGATACCGTGAATCTGACGATAGACGGCCAGAAAGTGACCGCTCCCGCCGGCTCCACCATTCTGGAAGCCGCGAAGCTGGTCGGCATCAATATTCCCACGCTCTGCCACCATCCGCTGCTGCGTCCCGACGGCGCATGCCGCGTGTGCGTGTGCAAGGTGACCGGCGCCCGCGCCTTCATGCCTGCCTGCGTGGTCAAGGTGACCGAAGGCATGGAAGTGTTCACCCACGACCCCGAAGTGCTGGAATCCCGCAAGAACATCGTGGAGCTGCTGCTGGCCAACCATCCCGCAGACTGCCTTGCCTGTTCCCGGTCCGGCAACTGCGAACTGCAGACCGTGGCCAACAACCTCGGCATCCGCCGCGTGCGCTATGCCTACAACCATCAGGCCCTTGAAAAGGATGAAAGCAATCCCTGCATCGTGCGCGAACCGGCCAAGTGCATACTCTGCGGCCGCTGCGTGCGCATATGCTCCGAAGTGCAGGGCGTGAGCATCTACTCCTTCGCCTACCGCGGACTCAACGCCCGCGTGACGCCGGCCTTCAATCTGGGCCTCGGCGAAGTGTCCTGCACCTTCTGCGGCCAGTGCCGCAAGGTCTGTCCCACGGGCGCCATCACCATCAAGAGCGACATCGGCCGCGCCTGGCAGGCCCTGCGCGACCCCGACAAGATAGTCATGGTGCAGACCGCTCCTTCCGTGCGCGTGGCCATCAGCGAACCCTTCGGCGGCAAGCCCGGCGACATCGCCACCGGCCAGATGGTCAGCGCCCTGCGCCGCATAGGCTTCGACAAGGTGTTCGACACCAACTGGTCAGCCGACCTCACCATTATGGAGGAAGGCCATGAGCTCATCGAACGCGTGAAGAACGGCGGCGTCCTGCCCATGATTACCAGCTGCTCCCCCGGCTGGATAAACTTCATCGAGCTCTATTATCCCGACCTGCTGCGGCATCTGTCCACGGCCAAGAGCCCGCAGTCCATGTTCGGCGCCATGCTCAAGACCTACTACGCGCAGAAGCAGGGCATAGACCCCTCGAAAATCGTTTCCGTGTCCATCATGCCCTGCACGGCCAAGAAGTACGAAGCCCGTCGCCGCGAACTTTCGGCCAGCGGCTACGCCGATACCGACATCGTGCTCACCACCACCGAGCTTGCACAGATGATCAAGGAAGCCAACGTGAACTTCTTTGCGCTGCCCGACGAGGACTTCGACCCCATCATGGGCTTCGGTTCCGGCGCGGGCACCATCTTCGGCGCTACCGGCGGCGTGATGGAAGCGGCCGTGCGTACCGCCTACAAGGTCATCACCGGCAACGAAATGGAGCCTGTGGAACTGGAGGCCGTGCGCGGTATGGACGGCATCCGTGAAGCGGAAGTGGACTTCAACGGCGCCCTCAAGCTCAAGGTGGCCGTGGCCCACGGTCTTGCCAACGCCCGCAAGGTCTGCGACATGATACGCGAAGGCAACCCCCGCGGCTGGAACTTCATCGAAATCATGGCCTGCCCCGGCGGCTGCATCAACGGCGGCGGTCAGCCCATCAACCTCGAGGCCGAAACGCCCCGCCTGCGCATCGAGGCCCTGTACCGGGACGACCGCAACCTGCCTGTGCGCAGAAGCCACGACAATCCCGAAATCAAGGCCCTGTACGAGGAATTCCTCGGCGCGCCCAACAGCCATAAGGCGCACGAACTGCTGCATACCCGCTATTACGAGCAGTACCGCTCCTGCAGAAGCAAGTAGTCCGTCGGCCTGAAACAGCCTGCGCCCCGGTCGGGTTCTCCGGTCGGGGCGCTTTTTTCGTGCGCTGTTCCTTCAAGAGGCAGAAACGTTCCGGAACACAGAAAAATGCTTCGCGGTCCCGTCTCTCCGTATTCCGCCAAAAGCCTTGCTACAAAAAAACGGACCCCGACGCTGTTCTGACGCCGCAACGCTCCTGCTCCGGCAAAAAACGTCGCTGAAAACGGCAAGTTCTCTTGCCTCGAGGCCTCTCCGGCCCCATATTCATATTTCCTCGTTCCCGGCCTTGCGAAAACCGCATCTTTGACTTTTGCCGGCCTTGCGGCCAATATGAAAAGCCCGGCCCGAGCCGGAATCATCCATGGAGGATTTATGTCTGAAACGCGCTTTCTTTCCGAAATGTTCCATATACAGCCCCCTCACTGGGGACTCCGCGGCGACCCCTATCTGTGGAAGGATATGGAAAAGGCCTTTGCCGCCACGCCCTTCCCCTACAGCGCCCATGAACTGGTGGTGGACATACACCGCCTGTTCCGGGAAAAGACCGGCGAAGAACTGACCAATACCGCCCGTCCCTTCGTGGAGGCCTATGCCCACGGCGGCACGAGCTCCGGCATGGTTTCCGGCAAGTTCTGGCTGGGCACCGCCATTCCTCTGCTTCTGGCACTGCGCGACGTGGCGGAAAACAATATGGAGGAATTCGACAAGATTCTGGTGGACGGTACGGCCCGCTTCGCCCTGCGCAGCCATCCCTGCACCCCTCAATGATGACTTCCGCGTTTTCCGGAAGAATATTCCGTTCTTCCGGAACAATCCGGACAAGAGCCTTTTCCCCTGCGGCAGACCTTCGCTGCCCCACGGGAAAATGTCACGACAGGCGATAAGAACATTCCGGCAGCATGTTCCGAAAGCGGCGGCGCATACGTCATCCGCCTGAACGATGCGCATGGCTTTCGGAGGACGCCCCGACATGCTCCTTCCCAAGTGGATATCCATGAAAAAGGCGCCTCTCTCCGAGGGAGAGAGGCGCCTTTTTCATGCCGTGACGGCAAAAATCAATGAACGTGTTCGCCGCGTTTGACGCGATAGATGATGGCGGCAATCATGACGGCAAAATAGATGAAAATACAGCCTACGCCCACAAAGCCCTGAGGGGTGGAGTGCATGGCGCTGGTAACGAGTTCTCCGATGAGTTCTCCCATACTGTGCTCCTCGAAAAGTCTGGACGGCCCTTCCGGCGCAGATGCCGGAATCAGAGTTCATCCTCACCCAAGGGCGCTGAAAAGTCAAGGCGGCATGTCTGAACGGATGGCTTCGACAGCGTAAAAAGTCCTGCCTGAGCGGAGAACCGGGCCGTCCCAAGCTTCGACGGGCGCCTTATACGGAAACACACTGCCCCGACTGGGACGTCCCTCGTCTCATGCTCCTGAAGCGCCCTTCTTTCAAAAAGTGTTCCGTCTGCTTTCACCTTCTCATGCCGGGCGACGGAAAATTCAGGAAAAAC
>CASFUJ010000228.1 GCA_949297645.1 uncultured Desulfovibrionaceae bacterium | reverse complement strand
AGGCTTCATGCCACGTTTTTTCCCGGGAAAGAGGGCCGAAGAGCTTTTCCAGTCTGCCCAGAAGCAGCGCTTCCAGCATATCTCCGTCCGGCAACCTTGCCCCCCGGGGAAGATTCAGGGGCGAGAGAAACTCAAGTCCTATTTCCTCTTCAACGGAAGAAGGCAGAGAAGCAACGGCAGAGGCAACGCTTTCATGGACTGTTTCCCCGAACGTGACGGAAAAATGATTGCGCGAATCGGCCAGCCAGCGCCGGACGGCCTGCTGAACATCATGAATCTCTTTTTCGGAGGCAGAGGGAAACACCAGGCGCAAACGATATTTTCTTCCACATTTCAGGGGAGGAAGAAGATGCTCGGGCAGAAAATGGAAAGCCGCCGGCGAGGAGAGAACACGCCTTGAAAACTTCAGAACGGCTTCGAAGACGGCAAGGGGATGTTCACAGAAACGCCCGGCATGAAGACAGACAAGCTCCATGGAACAGCTTTTCCAGCACAGGTCTTTCCCGAAAGACAACATATTTTTCCCCCAATGTCTTAAGTCATGCGCATTTCAGCCGGAAAGGAATACGACTTGCATATCATTATGTACGACATCAGCGACGACAAGGAAAGAGCCTCTGTGGTGAAATGCCTGGAACAGTACTGCCAGAGACTGCAAAAAAGCGTATGGGCAGGAGAATTTTCACGTCAGACACTGAAAACTCTGCGGACAAGGCTTGAGAATTTGGAGATTAAAACCGGCATGGTGGATATATGGGAAGGAAAAAATCCTCAACGCATAGGAACCGGTTCTCCTTTTCCAGAGCGTTGTTCCTGCCATGTGGCTTAACCGCCGCCTCGTGTATATTCATTAAAACGACATCAAAATACATTACATAAAACAATGGCGCGCCATTTTAAAAAGTAACATCATGCGTATGCTTGTGAACAGACCTGCCCCGTCATCGGCATTGAAAAGAAAACCGCCTCTGTAATATCGCATCCTCCCCGCCGCCCGTTTCCCGAAACGGCGGAACGCAGAAAGCCCCCGCAGCACTGCCGCGGAGGCTTTCGTTTTCTTCTGGCGGAAGGGGAGGGATTTGAACCCCCGGAGGTGTGACCCTCAACGGTTTTCAAGACCGCCGCAATCGGCCGCTCTGCCACCCTTCCCGATGTGTTTTTTCTTCCGGCGCACCGTCTCCGCGCCTAGGAGCGTCCTTTCCCGCAACTGCCGTGCAGCGGGGTACGGGATGCGCCGGGAGCATACGTTCAAAGAAGCGACGCTGTCAAGTCGCCTTACAGATACGCGGGAATCTGAAACTTGGTGTCTCTGTCGGGGCACAGTTCGGCGTAGCTTTCCGGCGTGCCGGCAACAATGGGCATGCGCTGTCCCTTGAGGGTGTTGTACTCGGAGGCGAGTTCGCGCATTCTGGCGAACTCGGGCATGTTCACCACGCCGTGTTCCAGAGCCGTGCCCACGCAGGAGACGAGAAGCATGCCCGCCGATCCGCTCTTGACTTCCAGACGGATGCCGGAAATGACGTTGGCGCCCATTTCCAGGGCCTGCATCTTGGCCACGTTGATGGCGCGCTGCTCGGCCAGACGGATTTTCTTGAGATATTCTTCCGATTCTCCGCCGAAGAAGTCGGACAGGACGTTGGAAATGCCCGTGAACGCGCCCACGCCGATGACCGCGTAGCCGGAGACCACGCCCTTGACGCCGCTGGTCCACGTTTCGGGATGCGGCGTGGTGAACACCTCTATTTCCTTAAGTATCTGTTCCTGATACTGCCCGAGCTCGGCCTTGAGGTCGCCGAGGCGCTCTTCGCGCTCGAGGGAAAGTTCCTTTACCTTGTCCATGGCGCAGGACATGCACATGTCATGGGCGTCGATACCGAATCTTGCAAAGTCGGCCACGCTCTCCGCACACATGTGACGGATGCCGCCACGTTTGCTGAACTTCCTGCCGCAGATGCGGCATTCCAGTGCCTGCTGCATGCTGATACCCGCCTTTTCGTCTGTCCCGCACAGGCTGCAAAGAGCCGGACGGGAACGTTTATCATGAAAAACAGAATGGATAGGCAAGAAGTATAGGAACACTGGCTCTCTCTGGCAAGTCCCCCGGGCGGCCTCGGGCGGAGAAGGCCGGACTTTTCCGCCGTTTTAATAAATGAAAAAAATAACATACCTTTTTTTCCGGAGTGTTTTTTTTCTCACGGCGGGGTTCGCGTCCCCGGAAAAAAAGGAAAGCTCCATACATTTTCCATGGTTATGCCGGGAAGTTCCGCTCATACCCCGGCGTTCCCGCCCGAAAGCGGCCTGCATGAAGCAGAACGAAAGCCGATTTCACCGTTGCAAGACGCCCCCATTTAAACTAATATAACAGAGTTCACTGGAACCGCCGTTGCAAAAACAAGGAATTTCAACCGGTTCCGACATGCCTCCCTTCCGGCCCGGCCGGAAGATGCGCACTGTCCTTTTTTATCACCTCAACCAGCACGAGGCATCGGGATGGAGGAGAGGAACAACACAACCACACCGGCGGCCGCGGCGAAAAAATGCTGCTGTGGCTGGGGCGCGTTTGTCGTGGGGCTGGTCGTGGCCCTCATTCTGGGATGGTGGGTTCTGCCCAACCTTATGAAGGAAACCAGAAGGCAGCCCATCGCCTTCAGCCATGTCGAGCATGTACAGAACCAGGGCATGACCTGTGAGCAGTGCCATTTTGTACGTGCCGACGGTTCATTCAGCGGAACGCCCACCACGGCCCAGTGCGCCGAATGTCATTCGACGATTCTGGGTTCCGACCCCGAAGAGGCGCGTTTCGTCCGCGAGTACGTCCAGACGAGACGGGAAATCAAGTCGGAATGGCTCATCTATCAGAAGCAGCCCGACAACGTATTCTTCAGTCATGCGCTGCACTTCGGCCCCATGGCCGATCTGAGCAGGCCTGAGGAAATCGCCGCGTTCTGCTCGCGCTGCCACCTCAATGTGGCGGAGACGGACGTGCCGCCCGTCTATCGGGAGAACAGGCTTTCGGGGTACTCCGAAAACACCATGCTGATGTGGGGCTGCGAACGTTGCCATGCCGAGCACATGGCCATGGGCAACACCAACGCCAGCAACGCCTGCTTCACCTGCCACAAGTAAGGCAAAAGCGAGGAAATCATGGACAGACGAGGATTTCTTAAATTTGCCGCCGGCGGGACCGTGGGCCTCGTGGCGTCTCCCATCATCTGGAACACTCTTTACGACGCCGTGTACTGGACGCAGAACTGGGGCTGGATTCCGCGCGTTCCCAAGGGCGAAAGCCGGTACCTGCCCACGGCGAGCAAGCTGTGCCCTTCGGGCACGGGTTTTCTGGTCCGCACCGTGGCGGGCACGCCCGTGCGTACCGTCGGCGATAAGAACAACCCCGTGACCCACGGGGCGATCACGGCTCTTGCCGCCGCGGAAGCCGAGCTTCGCGTGAGTCCCGCGCGTCTCAAGACGCCGCTGCGCCGCTCGCCCGACGGCGCGTACATCGCCGTAAG
>CASFUJ010000227.1 GCA_949297645.1 uncultured Desulfovibrionaceae bacterium | reverse complement strand
GTCATGGCCTTCCAGTTCCGGGAAAAGCAGACGCTCGGCGGCATCGCGATGGGCGATATAGCCTTCCCCCTTGAGCAGAACGTGTTCCTGCGCCAGGTGGAAAATATTTTTCATGGGGGCGTCCGGCGTGGAAAGCGGGCCGTTTTCGTCAAGCAGCACGTCGATGTCGAGATTGATGGTCAGCTCCGCGGAGCGCAGCACGTCGGCCATGTCGTGAACGGATACGGAAGGCAGGCCTCTGCGCTGAAGTCTGGTGCTCTCCTGAGCTGCGGTCTTTTCTCTTGTGGTGGCGCTTTCCGCCGCGGTTTCCACAAGGGTGCGGAGATTGGCGGAGGTGATGTCGTTCGGCTGCGCCGTGGTGAGGGCCGCGGCGCCGTCGCCGTACTGTTCACTGAGCCGCGGAGGAAGACGGAGCTGCTGAAGTTCCTGGTCGGCGGGGTTCTTGGCGATGAGGTCATCGACCATGCCGCGCACGGAACGGTTGCTCACTTCCTTGAGCACGAGAGCCTGCAAATCGAACAGGGCGGAGGCGGCGGAACGCGCGTCCTTTGCCTGGGCGTTGACCTGTCCTTCACGCATGAGTGCGGTCTGCAGCACATCCATTTCTCCGCTGGTGAATGCCTGATACACGGCCGCGAGTTCCGCGTTGCTCAGATTCTCCACGGCGTGAGCAAAGGCCCACAGAGAGTTTTCCTTCTGCTCCGGGGTAAGCTGGCCGAGCTTGTCGAGCCTGGTCATGTACTCCTGTATGGTCTTGAGCGTGGAGAGGAGGGCTTTTGCGTCCAGCTTTCCACCGGGACGACTCAGAATATGGAGGGCGTTGTTGGCGGAAGCCGTGATTCCATCCTTGCCTCTGGCAACTTGAGTGGCGGCTTTGAATCCCTGATAGGGAATTTTGTTGGCCTTTATGCTGTCCAGCCGGATGGGTTCTCCACTGCCGAGCTGTACCGTATGTTCACCGAACACACCGGTCTTTTCCGTAACCCCGCGGGATTCCAACTGCTGCTGTACGATGGTATCGACTTTGATAGGGCTCATGTCATGCTCCTTGGAAGGGCATTGTTTTTGTAGGATACTTTTACCATGCAAAAGTCGTGCCGGAATAGCATGAGAAATTGTCTATAATCAGGGTAAATGGAGGGCAGGCATTTGTCCACAATAAAGGACGGGAAAAGCACTGCCCATACGGGACGCGCCGGAAGTTTTTCTGGAAAACACGGGAAAGGGAAGCGGCGTCTTTGTGCCTCGGGGCTTTGGGGAGAACCAAGCGCGAGTTACAGGCTACGGGGAAGAGGCAGGAACGTTTTCCGGCGTGGAGCAGGAACGGCGGAGGGGGAAACGCTTTCAGGGAGAGAATCCCGATGCCTGCGGAGGGTACGCGTGTGTTGCCCGCGTCACCGCAAGGCATACCTGAAGGCGCGGACGGAACTGTCTGAGACGGTCTTCAGGGGGATGAAGACCGTTTCTGACAGGAGAGGGCAGAGGGCAAAGAGCCGGTCTGACGGTCGTGATATGCCGCAGGGAAGGAAAGTTTGATGTTTTTCGGCGAAAAAGCGAAAAAAATGCTTGCCAGTGGGGACGATTTTCTATAAGTTGCACCTCGTGCCCAGGTGGTGGAATTGGTAGACACACTATCTTGAGGTGGTAGCGCCGAATGGCGTGGGAGTTCGAGTCTCCCCCTGGGCACCAGTACGGATATAGGAGCTGCAAGCGAAGGTTTGCGGCTCTTTTTCGTTTAACGCATCCTGAAATGCGGTATCATACGTTTCGGTTGTTACCGGAAGACTGTTCCGCATCATTGCGTTTACCTGCGCCGTTCCCCCCCCCTGCTGTCTGAGGACCGGCGTTTTTTTATGTCCGTCACCCGGCGTTTCCGGTACGAGGCTTTTCTCCTTGTCTGCGGGGGAGGCGCGGAAGGCTCCCATCGTCACGCCCTCTGAAGGAAGAACGTTCTTCCCGGGGAGAGAACGCGGCGGAGAAGGGGGGCAGAGCGTCCGGCTTTTACCGGTATGAGAGAAGGCGGCATTCATGGGCAGTGAAGAGGATGCAGATTTCCGGATTTCAAAGAAATCGTGATAAAATATTTCCATTTTTGAAGAATGACGCAAAAGATGTATGTGCTGTATCCATATGAAATATTGTTAAAATATATAATAATGCATTAAAATATATGTCATTAACGTTGACTGTATTTTGAAATGTGTGTAATCAGACTCCAATGACATTGATATATTAATGTCACGAAAAAATATTTTTCGTGATTTATATTAATATATAACGAAAAAACATTTTTTAAAAATTAAAAATATAAATAATATTTTGATATTTATATATTACTTACATAATTGATGGAAAATTCTGCGGAAGCTGTTTTTTGTGAAACATGTTTGCAGGCGGATGTATGACGCATTGTTGTTTTGAGTACGGGCCAGCCCCCACACAGGAGAAGCGCCGGGAGATATGCCATGGACATGTATGAGCGTATCATACGCTACTGGTCGATACGGGCGGAGGATTTCAGCCGCTGCCGGGTCAACGAGCTGCAGAGCGAACGTCGAGAGGCCTGGCTCTGTTTCTTCCGGGAAAAAGTCGGGGACTGCCGGGACAGGGACCTTCTCGATATCGGAACGGGGGCGGGCTTTTTCCCCATTCTCATGGACGGGTACTGCCGGAGCGCCACGGGTATCGACGGCTCGGAGGATATGCTTCGTCATGCCCGTGCGAACGCCGGACTTTTTGCATGCAGGCATACGCGCTTTCTCTGCATGGATGCGCAGCATCCGGATTTTCCGGACGGCAGTTTCGATATCGCCACGGCGCGCAACATCGTATGGACGCTGCCGGATGCCGAAGCGGCCTACGGCGAATGGTTCCGCCTGCTGCGCCCGGGAGGATGGCTGCTCATTTTCGACGCCGACTACGGCAGGCGTTTCATGAGGGAGCCGTCCGACGACCCGTATAAGGAAATCACCGAAAATGAAGGCTCTCCTTTCTGTCCGCATATGACGAAAGAGCTCATCGACGAGCGCAACGACTACTGTCGGCAGCTTGCCGTCAGTCGGGAGGAGCGTCCGGCCTGGGATGTGGCGGCCCTTCGCCGCTGCGGTTTCCATCACGTTCAGGCGGAGCCCCATTTCCGGCTCGACTATCATCTGGACGCGCGTGCCCGCACACAGGGCGCGACATCCGACATGTTTCTCATTACGGCGCAAAAAGCCTGATATTCTGATTTCCGTCTTACCTTGAGGAGGTTTTGTCATGCGTCCATATTCATCCTGTTTCCGGAAACTGCGTGCCGCGACGCTGGCGCTGGCGTTCGGCGTTGTCGCTCTGACGGCATCTTTTGCTTCCGCCGCCTATACCATCACCGACCAGCTCGGGCGCAGCGTGACGCTGCCCGACAAGGTCGAACGCATCGTCTGCCTTCAGCATCATTCTCTCAACATTCTGCTGGAGCTGGGCGTGAGGGACTCCATCGTGGGCGTCATGTCGGGCTGGGAGGGGCTTCTCGGTTCCTATAT
>CASFUJ010000226.1 GCA_949297645.1 uncultured Desulfovibrionaceae bacterium | reverse complement strand
TACACGCCTTCTTCCAGTTCTTCACCGGCGACCATGCCGTATTTGTCGATCTTGTCGGCGGGCACTTCCATCACGCCGATGGTGGGCATGTTGTACTTTTCCGCGGCCTGCACGAGCTGCACGAGACCGGCGTTGTCACCAACCATGAAATCATCGCCGACCATGACGGCGAAGTAGTCTTCCTGCACCATGGATTTGGCGCAGCCGACGGCATGCCCGAGTCCGAGCTGCTGCTTCTGCCGCACGGCCATGACTTCCACCATGCTGGCGGCTTCCTGCACGGCCTTGAGCTGTTCAATCTTTCCGGCCTCGGCCAGCAGTTCTTCCAGCTCAATGTTGCGGTCGAAATGGTCTTCCACAACGCATTTATGACGGTTGGTCACAAAAATGACTTCCTGAACACCGGCACGCACCGCTTCTTCCACAACATACTGAATGACGGGCTTGTTGTAGATGGGCAGCATTTCCTTGGGAATATTCTTACTGGCGGGAAGAGAACGAGTACCCCATCCTGCGACAGGAAGAACCACTTTGCTTACTTTCATGACGACCTCACAGAGCCTTGGGAAAACTTATACGGCATTGCCGTTTTCCAGAAACAGTGCGGAAACTTCCGCTCCAAAACATCTTACGTCATTTCGCACAGGCGGCCCCTTTTCGGGAGAACCACCGGACATACACAAGCTCTTCTGCTGCATTATCAGGTAGATACGCACGATATGCACTTGTCTGGGTTAAAACTACACTTTTTTTCTCTTTACGTCCATATCTTCTTGCGATTGTAAAAAGAATGAAACAAAAAACTTTCTCCTGCAACCTTTTCATTGTGTACTGTTCTTATTCCCGTCACAAACCGTACACTGACATTGCCGGTCTGAAAAAAGCGGCTTTCTCCCCCGTACTCGTACCCTCTGAAGACATGATTTCCTTTTCCCTGCCCTGCAACTAAAAAAAATCCGGATTTGAATACAGGCCTGCCCACGCGGGATTCGAGGGGGGCGACGCTTCTCCCCGTATTCTGCAACTTCGGACTGCAGCGATGCAACAAGTCCTGCTCTTTCCCTGCCATCCTGGGCATGACTCTGCAACGCCATGAAAAAGCGTGGATATTTTCCGCCGGATACGAAAGAGGCCCCTTTTTTTAAAAGGAGCCTCTGACTGTTTTCATGATGAGCGCCGGTCCTGCGTTTACCGATTTAAAGGTTCACGATTTCCCCGTCTTCGGGAATGACAAAACGGGCCTCCAGGCCGCGACTTTTCACAAAGGAACGCAGACCGGCCCTGTCCAGCCGGGCGTGGTTCACCGCATCCATGTGGGTGGCGATGACAAGGGCCTGCGGGGCATGCTCCGCCACCAGGGCTATTTCTTCAGGTCCCATGAGTATGGGAGTTCCGTCATGGAACTGCGCCCAGGCCGCATTCAGCGCCACCAGCCCGGGCCTGAATGTCGCCAGAGTGTCGGCCACGCCCGAAAACCAGACCGTGTCTCCCGCAAGATAAAAAGTCTTTTCTCCTTCTGCCTGAAACAGAACCCCGCAGGCCTGCGGAGGCAGACCGAAGGCAGCGTAATTGCGGGCCGCCTGCTCGCCTGCGCCGTGCAGCGCCTCCGTCCGGCGGAGAGTTACCCCGCGAAAGACCGTCCCTTCCGCAGCAAGCGCCGTGACATGAACGAATCCAAGCGCCCGCATGTCTCCGGCTTCCTCCTCATTCTGCACGAACATGGGAACATCCGGGGGAAGAGCCTCTCTGGCTGCATCGTCGAAGTGGTCGAAATGATGCATATGAGTGACAATCACGGCATCCACGTCAACGATATCCTCCACGGGCAGAGGAAGCTCCACCAGCGGATTGGGAAGGGAGTTCACAGGCGAAGGCACGGCGGGCAGGCTTCCCTTCGAAGCGAAGAATGGGTCGATGAGAAAACGGATGCCGTTAAATGTAACGATGCTTGTCGCGCCGCGAATCTGCTGAAAAATCATAGCCATCTCCTGTGGATGCCCCCGGCATCGGGCCATCTGCCCGGCCGGGAAGCATTTTTATCTCTGCCGGTTTTCACCGGAATACGCATTGCAAGGACGGCCGCCAGGACGCACGTCCCCTTGCGCCATGCAGGCTCCTGCCCGGAGTTCTCGGACACGACCTGCCGCCCCATTCCAGAGTTTACACATCCATTCAACTTTAAGTTTCCTACTTTCTCGCCGCACGCAGACCGTTTCCCACCACGAGAAGGGCCGTTCCCACGTCGGCGAAGACGGCCATCCACATGGTGGCGCAGCCGGCAAAGGTAAGCGCGAAGAACAGGGCCTTCACTCCAAGAGCCAACGTGATGTTCTGCACCAGAATGGCGTAAGTGGCGCGGGACAGACGTATGAATCTCGGAATCTTGCGCAAGTCGTCGTCCATAAGGGCCACGTCCGCGGTTTCCATGGCGGTGTCGGTTCCGCCGCCGGCCATGGCAAAGCCTATGTCCGCTCTGGCGAGAGCCGGAGCATCATTGATGCCGTCGCCGGCCATGCCCACGCTGCCGCCGCGCTTCTCAAGCTCTTCCACGGCATGCAGCTTATCCTGAGGCAGCAGGTCGCTTTGGAATTCATCCACCCCGGCCTGGGCCGCAATGACGCGCGCCACGTTTCCGTTGTCGCCCGTGAGCATGACGGTGTGCACCCCGAGCTCTTTCAGTTCGCGCACCGCTTCCCGGCTGCTTTCCCGAATGGTGTCGGCCACGGCGAAAAGCGCCATGACTCCCCCCTCCTCCGCCAGGGCGACAACAGTCTTGCCCTGACCTTCAAGCTCTGCCGCTGCTGCGGCAAGAGAGGGCGAATCCAGACCGAGTGCGGCCATCATGCGGCGGCTGCCGAGATAGCAGGCTCTGCCTTCCACGTTACCGCGCACGCCCTGCCCCGGAACGGCCTCGAAGTCTTCCACGTGCGGAAGTTCCGTTCCGTCTTCCTCCGCCTTTTCGGCAACGGCACGGGACACGGGATGGTCCGACCGTGCGGCCAGTCCTGCGGCCAGTCGGGAGGCCCTGTCGCCGTCCGCTCCGGGCAGGACGACCATGTCCGTCAGGCGCGGCCGCCCGTATGTGATGGTTCCTGTTTTGTCGAGGGCAAGGAAACGCAGCTTGCGTCCCTGTTCGAGGAACATACCGCCCTTTATCAGTATGCCGCTGCGCGTGGCGGCCGCCATGCCGCTCACGATGCTCACCGGCGTGGAAATGACAAGAGCGCACGGACAACCGATGACAAGCAGCACCAGACCGGTATAGACGGCATCCTTCCATGCCCAGCCCATGCCGAGAGGCAGAACCAGCATCGTCAGCAGCGAGAGCAGAAACACGGCGGGCGTGTACCAGCGGGCAAAGGCGTCCACAAAGCGCTGCATGGGTGCGCGGCGCCCCTGCGCCTCCTCCACCGCATGGATGATGCGGGCCAGCGTGGTGTTCGAGGCTGCAGCCGTCACCTCAAATTCCAGACTTCTCCACAGGAACGCTTTCTCCCGTGATGGGAGCCTGATTCACGGCGGAGTGACCGCTCCGCACGATGCCGTCCAGCGCTATTCTCTCTCCGGGACGCACCCGGATGAGCCGCCCCGGCAAAATACTGCGGATATCCGTTTCCTTCCATGTGCCGTCGGCCTGCAGAACGGTGGCCTTTTCGGGGGAAAGCTCAAGCAATCTGCCTATGGCGTTGCGCGCCCGGTCAAGCGCTCTGGCCTCGATGGCCTCGGAAATGTTGAAAAGCACCATGACCATGGCGGCTTCGGGATACTGCCCTATGAGCACGGCTCCCGTAACAGCTACGGACATGAGCGCGTTGATGTTGAGGTTGAGGTTGGAAACCGCAAGCCAGCCCTTGCGATAGGTGCCGAGCCCACCGAGAAGAATCGCCGCCACGGCGAAGAGGAAAGGAAGCACCTCGGTACCGCCCAAGTAACCGAAAGCATGCGCAAACTCCGCCCCTTCGGAGAGGGCTGCGCATGCGCCGGCCGCCGCCAGCCTCTTCCAGGGTATGCGGCTCTGCTCCACCTTGTACGGCGACGGAGATTTTTCCTTGCCGAGCGGCTCGGGGTGCATGTCTATGGAAGAAAGCGCCTCTTCTATCACCGTTGTGGCTGGAAGGCTGTGACGCACGGTGAGCACGCGCTGCATAAGGTTGAACTCAAGCTCTTCAATGCCTTCCACGGAGGCAAGACGCTTCCGGATAAGCGCCTCTTCCATGGGGCAGTCCATGTTCATGATGCGATAGACGGCAACCGTGGCCGAAGCCTCGGCAACGGCACTCATGTCCACTGGTTCAGGGGCCTGATGCTCATGACCGCAGCAGTGCCCGTGCGGTTCATGGTGATGATGTTCATGCCCGCCCTCTTCCCCGCGGGAAAGATGGGCCATTTCCTCAGCAAAGGGTCTCAGGCTGAACGCCTGCGCACAGGCGCAGGCGGACGCCTTGCCGATATCGGATTGATGATGCTTTTCCACGCTGATTCTCCTTTGTTGAGACCAACGTAGTGTCTATAGCGACTATAGAGTCAAGCGTCTTTTCAAATTTTTTTTCGCCCCGGCACTTTTTTGCTCCCTTTTGTCACGGCGGACCGGAAAAAGGCCCTTATGCGCTTCTTGACTTTGCAAACCCTATAGTTACTATCGACTGCAAGTCATATACACCGGAGAAATCGCCATGTCGCTGAGAATCGGAGAAGCGACCTGCTCGCCTTCAAGGACAACCCTACCGTGAGCTGCGCCTGGATAAACGACCTTGTGGAAAGGCACATTGCGGATGTGGAAGCGCAGATAGCCTCGCTCGAACACCTCAAGACACATCTGGAAGCCCTGCGCCGCACCTGCGACGGAGAAAATCACCAGGGCTGCGGCATCATCGACAGTCTCGACCACGGAACCCCCTGCCCCTACTGTGAAACATGGGACTGCCGCGCAGCCGGTTCGGCTTCCCGCAGCGGACACACTCCCAAAGACAGCTGAGCCGCCTTGTGCTCCCCTCAGGCACGGAAGAGCCTTCCCCCCTCTCTCAAGGTACCCTGCCCGGATGCTGCGCGCCCCATGCAATGGGCCCTTGCACGCGCCGCCCGCTTATCGTACCATGACGCGGCCTGCGGGAAGCTCCCTTCCCGCCCAAAAGGAAGGAACATATGAGTTTTCTCAAAGCAAGCACCAGCTTCACGCGCTTTCGCATCATTGACGACGTTCCCGCCGACCTGTGGCCATCCATTCCCGAAAAGCTCCGTCAGTTCGCCTTCATGGACATCGACGACATCGCCGAGGAACGTTCCTTCGGCTGGACCAGTTTCGACGACATGCTCGATACGGAATGGAAGCTCAGTCCGCCGGAAAAGGCCGACTACCTGACCTTTTCCCTCAGACTCGACACGCGCCGCATCCCTCCCGCCGTTCTGCGCAAGCATACGCGCGTGGCCCTGCGCGAGGAAGAGGCGCGCATCAAAGAACTCGGCAAGAAGTTCATCCCGAGGGACCGCAAAAAGGAAATAGGCGAACAGGTGAAACTGCGCCTCATGGGACGTTTTCTGCCCATTCCCGCGGAATTTCAGGTCGTCTGGAACATGCGCACGAACCGCGTCTATTTCGCGTCCACCCAGACGAAGATGATAGAGCTTTTCCTGGACCTGTTCACCCGCAGCTTCGAACTGCGCCTTGAACAGCTCGTTCCCACGGCGCTGACGCTCTCCCTGCTGGGCGAGCAGTACGCGGACAGGCTTGACGCGGTGGAATCCACCAGTTTCGTCGAAGAAAGCGCCTCCTGAGCAACCCTTGAGGCTACGGCGCCTTTCCCTGCGCTGCGGCGGAACACGCGCGCCTTTCGGCGCCGGGGAAAACGCCGCCGGGAGCGGGCCATCCCTTCCTTTCGAGGGGACCTGCGCCGTGCAGCCGTCCCTTCTCCAACAGATATTCCGCCCTGCCCCGCACGGCCGGACATTTTTCAACACAGGTTCTGAAAAGGCATCCCACATGGCAGACATAGGCTATATCGGAGAAAATACCGACCTCATTCTGGGGCAGGAATTTCTTACCTGGCTGTGGTTCCGCAGCGAAACCGGAAACGTCTTCCGCATGGAATATTTCCCCTTTCTCTCACTCCGAAATGTGCTCGAGGCCGAGCGCTATCATGGTGCGCACATGGTCGTCGTCGAGCGCGTAAAAGACCGTCTTTCCCTCGCGGCGGAAGCGCACCAGCTTGCTCGCCTTGAGGATGCGCAGCTGATGGCTCACCGCCGAGGGCGTTGTGTTCAGGCACTGCGCGATGTCGTTGACGCACAGCTCGCTCTCGAAGAGCGCGTAGAGAATCTTGACGCGCGTGGTGTCGCCGAAGACCTTAAACAGCTCCGCGAGATCGTAGAGCAC
>CASFUJ010000225.1 GCA_949297645.1 uncultured Desulfovibrionaceae bacterium | reverse complement strand
CAGAGTGTCTCGCGACTCAGCATCCCGGCGGGCTGCATGGTGCGCATGACGTCCAGCCGCTGTGCGGCAAGGGCGATGCAGGCCATGCCCGCATGATTGAGCTGAGAGCTCAGCATGGCGAACTCCGCAGCCTTATCGGGGGAAGCCCAGGCCATGCAGTCTCTGGCAATATAGTTGAGGTTCTGGCCGCCCTTGCCGCAGGCGAAGGCGAAAGCCTGAAGTTCGGGCAACGTGCCTGCGGCAATGTTGCGGAACAGGGCCGCCTTGTCGAAGGGAACGCCTTTTTCCGCCGCCATGGCCGCCTCATGGTGGACAGCCATGTCCACAATCTTGGCAAGCTCCTGCTTCTGGCCGTCGGGAACGCCCAGACCGGCGGCACAGGCGTCCGTCGCGGCGGCCGCGCCGTTCGTTGCATCGCGCATGAAGGCGTCGGCCTCAGCGGCGTTCCACGCCTCCCGCAGGGCCTTCGTACCGGCCGTGCTCACGAGATTGCCGAGCTCCTCATAGCTGAGCAGCCTTGTCTTTTCCTCCCTCGCAAGCTCGATCATCGCTGCTCCGAAGGCGGTCTTCAGGTTCTGATGCGTCGCCGGGTCGATGTTCTTCGAAGCGCAGAACTTCGCAAACGCCGCGTCCAGATTGCGGTTGTCGTCGGGAAGACCGCTGCCCGTCACGAAATGGCGGACCATGTCTTCATTGACGCGGGAAATGCCCTGATGCATCTCGGCGGCGCTGGCCAGAATGTCGCGCACCATTCTCGCGCTGAGGGACTTGCCTTCCACGCGCGCGGAGCGCATCTGCGGGGCAAGGGCATCGGCCACCGTGTTGCCGTACATCTGGCGCACGGCCGCAAAAAGCACGTTGCCCGCATGGCGGTTGGTGCTCTTGCGCGTGAAAAAGCTGCCTATCTTGCCGCGGGTTTCAAAACCGCCGTTCTTCACGACGATGCTGGTATTGTCATCAAGGCTGTTGGCCAATCTGGTAAGGTTGTCGAACGTCAAAGCAATAGGCGGTGTCATGTTATGCCTCCATACTATCTTCGTTGCACCATTGCACGGAACGCCCCGGAGCGCAAGCAGCGCGCGAAGTCAGGACTATCCAAATTTTTGCAAAAATCGTGCCAAAAATGCTATTTTGCGTGTAGTTTTCATTCCCCGACGTCTTCCGGACACCGTCTCCCGGCAACGGCAGAGCGCCTCTATACAGAAAACAACCTGAAGCGCAGGTACACTTTTCTGCCTGGTGAATAGTCACCTGAAAGTGGAAAGCGCCGTCTGGACCGCTTTTGTGCTTCCCGCTGAATTTTCTCGAAAAAACTGCCCTACTATTCATGGTAGTATCATATACTTTAATCGTTTTTACCTGTCCACAGGTCTTTTTTCTTCCGCTTCCTTCTCCAGGCATATTTCTCCCTTCGGATACAGAAAAGCCTGTCAGTTTTCGGCCGATCTTCCCGCGCCTCCCCGTCAATCCTGTCCGCCTGTCCCCACTTCTACACAGATTTCCATCCCCCTGTGCGGCCTAAACAGGCTGGAGAACGCCAACAATGGTGGCTTTTCCTTCCTTCTATCTCCCAAAAAAGTTGCAGAAAAGTCCGATGACATGCTTCCATAAAAACGGAAAAATACCGCTCCGAACTACCTGTAAAAACTTGTTCAGAGCCTGCCGGATACTTGTCCGCTCTCTTTCAATGTCTTTTCCCGGCATGACTCCGCCCCCAACAACGGGGGGGGGCAGGCTTTCCTTTCTCCCGCTGTTCTACAGACTTTTCCGGGCCTGAGGGAAACAAAAAAGCGAATTCCTCGTAACAATTTCGTTTTCCTGAGCTACGTCAGTCCAGAGCTTTCAGAGCAAAGTCTTCTTTTGAAAAAGTCCTCTGCCTCTGCCGTGAACAAGAATATTCATTTGTCTCGACCAACAGGGACTGTGTTCATGCCCCCGAAACGCACTTTCACGGAAGAAAAACATACATACCGTCACACGCTTCTGCCGTCCCACGTCCGCTCATGTCAACGATGAAGATCCTGCTTTTCCGCATGTAGCTGACGACTATGCGTCTGTTTTCTTTATGTCACCCTTTGTTGTCGACAAGAATGTATTTTCTTTTTTAATTCCGGTCACGTTTTGCGGATACCAGATGTCCGACAGATCGCCGACAAGAATTTTTACCTCTTCCGCTCAAACGTTTAGCCCCATGTTAAACAACATCGGGTGTACGCGTCTGTCTGAAGAGGCCGTGTCAATCTACCAGCGCACCGTATCTGTTCCGGTAACAATGCAGTTTCTGCCCGCGTTCTTGCCGCGGTACATGCGCGCGTCCGCCAGCGGGAAAAGCGCGTCCCACACGCTGAGCTCGTCCTCGACGCCGACTTCCCCCATGAACGCGCAGCCCATGGTGAAGGAGAAGGGAATGATTTCGCCGTCCGGCAGAACGATGGTGCGGCGCATGGCGGACGCCAGATGGGAAACGTTGTCGCAGAAGGCTCCGTAGCTGTCCGTGATGGCGGTGATGACGAACTCGTCCCCGCCGTAGCGGGTGAGGAAGCTTTTGCCCGGCACATCGAAATACTTGAGCCAGAAGCCGCAGCAGCTTCTCAGCACCTCGTCGCCCGTGGCGTGCCCGTACCTGTCGTTGATGTCCTTGAAGTTGTCCATATCGAACAGGGCCACGCAAAGCTCCTGGCCGCGCGCCTTTGCTTCCTGCACATAGTGATGGAAATGCTCGTTCATGTAATGACGGCTGTAGCAGTCCGTCAGCGGGTCGCGCATGAGCCGGGAGTTTTCCTGCTGCAGGCGCGAGATCTCCCCGAGCACCCGCTTCTCGCGCTCGAACCCGAAAAGTCCGGTCACTTCGGAGACCATCTCCAGCGAATACGCCCGCCCTTCCAGAAAAATGAACTTGGCAAAGACGAGAAACAGACGCCCGTCCACAAGCTCCGTCTTCATCCCTGTACTGCGGGAGGCCACCACATGCCGGGACAGACAGTATTCACAGGGAAAGGAACGCCCCCATACCGCGTGACAGCTTCCCCTCAGGGAAAGGCCGTTTTCCTGAAGGCAACCTTCTAGGATAGACATGGTTTCGCCTACGGACTGGCCACAGGTACAAACAGCGTAAGTGTAAATATCATCTGTATAGTACAGCTCCAGATTCTGGATGAAATCCTCTACGGCTTTGGGCGGCGCCCAGGCGTAAACCGGGAAAACAAACCCCAGCTTTTCGCCGGGCGCCAGCGTATAGGCGTAATTTTCCGCTTTGGCGGCCTCCGCCATGTTTACCAGGCGGTCACCCAAGCCTTCCGCCAGTTTTCTTGCGGTATGATAGGAATTTCCAGTGCCGGAAAAATAAAAGATCATGGTCAAAACCTCCCCGAATAACGTGTTTTATTGAAAACGCTCTTATGACTTTTTCGGATATTATATCATAATTTCCTTCGTATATTTTTGCTTTTTTATTAAGTTTTTATAACATTTGTCGGAATGGGCCGGTTCCTTTTCAGAGAAAATACAGAAAAAAAGGCGGAGATCCGCCTG
>CASFUJ010000224.1 GCA_949297645.1 uncultured Desulfovibrionaceae bacterium | reverse complement strand
GTGTTTTCACGGAAAATGACCATGTTCACGAGTTCAGGATGCTTCACCGGAGTGCTGATGCCTTCAAACCAGCGCACGGGACGAATGCAGGCATACAGGTCGAAAGCCTGCCGCATGGCGACGTTGAGGCTGCGCATGCCGCCGCCGACGGGAGTCCCGAGGGGGCCCTTGATGGCAACGGTGGCTTTGGCGAGCGTATCCAGCGTTTCCTGCGGCAGAGGGCTGCCCGTCAGTTTCATGGCTTTTTCACCTGCCAGCAGCTCCACCCATTCCAGAGTGTGGTTGCCGCCTGTGGCGGTCTGCAGGGCGGCGTCCAGAACAGGACGGGTGACCTTCCATATTTCCGGGCCGATACCGTCGCCCTCCATCCAGTAAACCGTGTGTTTCATAGTGGCCTTCTTATAAGGGAAGTTGTTCCGCCCTAGGGCGGCGTTTTTTGAGAAAATAGCGGTCTGCCATTTTTCTATGATGCGCGGGCATGGCAACGGTCCCGGTTTCAGTCCAGGGGAGAAAGCGGTGGGGAGCAGAGCCAAGGCGCAGGGAAATTTCTTTCATATCGAGCGGCGGTTCCGTCGCGACACGGAAGAAGTGAGCGGTGAGTTTATGATTTGTATAGCCATGCTGTACATGACCAAGCGGGGCGATGATATCGACTGATATTCCCAGATGTTCCAGATAGCGGAGCAGTGTTTCCCGCTCAGACAGGTCTTTCACCACAGTGCCGGGGAATTCCCACATATTGCCCCACAGGCCGGAGGAAGGACGCTGAAAAAGAAGTACCTGTTTTTCGCACAGCAGAACAGCGTGGACGGACGTGACGGGAATGATGCTGCCTCTCGCCTCCGCAACGGGGCGTTCCTTTTCCAGTCCGAGGCTGTGAGCCACGCACCAGCGGGCAAGCGGGCAGTTTGAGCAACGTGGGGATTTGCCGCAGACAAGGGCCCCCAGCTCCATGAGCGCCTGATTGTAGTTTCGAGCCTGTCCTTTGGGCAGAAAACGCAGCGCTTCCTGACGGATGAAGGAAGAGGCGGGCTTTTTTCTGACCGGAGTATCAATATTGAGCAGGCGGGAGAATACACGTTCCACATTAGCGTCGATGGTGACGATATCCTGCCCATAGGCAATACCGAGAATGGCGGCCACGGTATATTCTCCCAGCCCGGGCACGCGCTTATCGTGCAGGACACCCCTGCGGAAGGAAGCGTCGGCGATACCGTGGCAAGGATAATAGCCGAGTCCTTCCCAGTAACGCAGTATTTCCTCTTCCGTAGCCTCGGCCACGGCCCGTACATGGGGAAAGCGCTTCATCCAGCGTTGAAAGTAAGTGACGCCGCGCTCCATCTGTGTCTGCTGGAGCATGACCTCGGATATCCAGACTTCATAGGGGGTGTAGTGCTGCCGCCAGGGCAGCGGCCGCTTGTGGAGAGAGAACCAGCCGAGCAGGGCGTCCGTTACCGCGACGGCATCACGTTGGGGAAATACCTGAAACATTGGGGCAGTATATACGGCAACGATGGGGGTTACAAGGGGAAGGCGGGAATATTTAAAGGAAAAAACTTCAGAAAAAGGATGTGCGGCTGTCGCAAGTCGTTCAAGAAGAGGATTTCTTAATACCTTGAAAAAAAAGGAAAATAGAGGAATGGATAAATTTTTATTCCGATGTTTTTTTGTATGGAGTCGCTGGGTACAGGGAATGGCGACGGCTGCGATGATTGCTTTTTATGATATACTGCTCCATAATAAGAATATTGCAGCTGCTGCCCGTCAGCTCACAGAAACGGGAATATCGCCTTTTATGGAGAGGAGCCTTATGAATTTTGTTTTTATTTCCCCACAGTTTCCTCAGTCTTACTGGAATTTCTGCGACCGTCTGAAGGCTCGCGGCGTTAATGTTCTTGGCATAGGCGATACTCCCTATGATGAACTTTCAAGTGAGCTTCGCGCCTGCCTTACCGAGTATTACCGTGTGGACTCTCTGGAAGACTATGACCAGGTTTACCGGGCCATGGCCTTTCTGACTTTCAAGCATGGACGCATTGACTGGGTGGAGAGCAATAACGAGTACTGGCTCAGTCAGGATGCCCGCCTGCGTGACGACTTCAATATCAAAACCGGCATGGGCATGGCGGACGTGGCCAATGTACGACGCAAGTCGGCCATGAAGAAGTTTTATCAGGCGGCCGGAGTTCCTGCGGCCCGCTGGCATATCATTGACGATCTGGAAGACGGCAAGGCCTTTGCACACGAGGTGGGGTATCCCGTCTTTGTGAAGCCCGACGGAGGCATGGGCGCTTCCGGCAGTTACCGGATTTCCAATGACGAAGAGATGGAACACTTCTATGCGGGCAAGGAAAACGTGCCCTATATTATGGAAGAGTATCTTTGCGGGGATATCTGGTCCTATGACGGCATTTCGGATTCCAATGCCAACGTTATTTTCGAAACCTGCACGTCCTGGCCGCCTTCCATCGCCGATATCGTGAACAACAAGGACCATCTTGCCTACTATACGGCCAGCAACCTGCCTGACGACCTCAGGCATGCGGGACGCAACACCATCAAGGCCTTCAATGTGCGCAGCCGTTTTTTCCATCTGGAATTCTTCCGGCTGAAGGAAGACAAGCCCGGTCTGGCGAAAAAGGGGGAACTCGTGGCGCTTGAAGTGAACATGCGTCCGGCCGGCGGCTGGACGCCGGACATGTTCAACTACGCCAACAGTGTGGATGTGTATTCCATCTGGGCCGACATGGTGACGCACGACAAGACCTTTGTGGATCTTGACCGTCAGAAGTTTTTCGCCGTGTATGCCGGCAGGCGCAACGGCAAGCCCTATGTGCACACGCCGGAAGAAATCCGTTCCCGCTATGCCGGACGTATCGTGATGGATCTGGATATTCCCGAGGCCATTTCGGGAGCCATGGGCAATCATCAGTGGACAGCCATTCTTGATACCGCCGAGCAGAAGGACGAGTTCATCCGCTTCGTGCAGGAGACGAACTGATGAACTGTCAGCGGCACAGCCAGTACAGCCGGATTCTGGGCCGGGAGCTGCCGTTCGTGGTGTTCGGACACACGGGCAGACCGGTCATGGTCTTTCCCACGCAGAACGGGCGCTGTACGGATTTTGAGGAATTCGGCATGCCGGAAACTGTGGCCGGGCATATTGAGGCCGGTCGTATTCAGCTTTTCTGCGTGGATTCCATTGATGAACAGACCTGGTCGGACAAAGGCGGAGACAAGGGACGCAGAGCCTGGCTTCAGGAGCAGTGGTTCCGTTACTGTACGGAGGAGTTCACGCCGCTGATGCTGCAGATGAACGGCACGCGTCTGGCTCCGCTGACGACAGGTTGCAGCATGGGCGCCACCCATGCTCTCAACACGTTTTTGCGGCGACCGGACCTGTTTGACGGCGTCATCGCCTTGAGCGGCGCGTACGATGCACGCTATTTCTTCGGCGACTACATGGACGCCAATCTCTATAACAACTCCATAGTGGATTATATGGCCGGACTGGCGCTGGACCATGCCTATATTCCCATGTTCAATACGCGCAACATCTTTATATGTACGGGACAGGGAGCATGGGAAGATGAAATGATTCGTACTACCGATATGGTACGAAAGATTTTTGAGGAAAAAGGCATACGCGCCTTCATTGACTTCTGGGGGCGTGATGTGGACCATGACTGGCCGTGGTGGCGTAAACAGTTCCCTTACTTTCTTGACAAGATATTGTAGCGGTATTCAGACTTGTGCTGAAGAAATATCCTGAACATCGAAAGGCCGGAGCATCATACTCCGGCCTTTTCTGCATGGGGCATTCAGGTGCGATCCCGGGCGCGACCTTCTTTTCCGAAGGAGCATGCCCTCGCAAAAGAGAACAGGCAGGTTCATCCGGAAAAAAACAGTTTCATACGATAAGGCGGAAGGGGAGTGAAAAGGGCATGACCCGGGAGCGTCTTCCGATAAAAACTCTGTGCTGTCCCGAGTGCCCTTTCAACAGCCATCATCTGAAGGCCGGGCGGCATGGTGTGTTCGATGAGGTCGAAGCGGGAAACGTGCTTTCAGAGGGCCGGCAGTGCGATAATGTAGGATGTTTGACTGTGTAGGATAACACGATTGGTCGTCTCCGACCGGATGCCGGAAGTGTGAGGGCAGGGCGATGTTCCTATCGGGGCAGGATACTTTTTTATGGTCTGTCCTGATAAGAAAAGATACCCCGCCTTTGGCAGGGTATCTTTTCTTCAAGTAATGCTGGAACGTTTGTACAAATACAGACACCTCTGTTTCCGGGAAAAAAGAGGAAATATTCCGCAGAGGAAAGTGCGCAACGGAACGTTCCGTAAAGGAAGCTTAGAAATAGCGCTTCAGCAGACCGGCGAAACCGGCGCCATGACGGGCTTCGTCCTTGGCCATTTCATGCACGGTATCGTGAATGGCGTCATAGCCCTTCGCCTTGGCCTTGCGGGCGGTTTCCATCTTACCGGCGCAGGCACCGGCTTCGGCTTCGGCGCGCATTTTCACGTTGGTCTTGGTGCAGGGCACGAGCACTTCACCGAGCAGTTCGGCAAACTTGGGCGCGCAGTTCTTCCATGATGTCGGCGTCTTCCACCTTGCCGTCACCCACATGGTGTTCCGTCACGAAGCCGGCGTTGCCTTCTTCCACACGGAACTTGGAGCCGGGGGCCTTGCACTGGGGGCACACGAAGCCTTCGGGAAGGCTTTCAGCTTCAACGGTATAGCCGCAGACAGGGCAGACGTACTTCTTCATGGGATGATTCTCCTGGTATGATGCGAAAAATTTGTTCAGACTCTTTCAGTATGTCGGGCAGGCAGAGAAGTCCTTTTTGTCCGGCAATGGAAACAAAGGGGGCGGAAAAAGTTTCCGCCCCTTGTGTTCAGGATGTTACTTGGAGAGTTCGGTCAGTTCGTCGAAGCGTTCCTGATACTGCTTCGCCATGGTCTCGCGCATTTTCTTGGCCAGTTCGGGCTTGGCCTTTTCGAGCTGAGCATAGCGGTTTTCACCAAGCAGGAATTCTTCCAGCGTACCGTCGGGCGCCTTCTTGTAGTCGAGTACGAAGGGATTCTTGCCTTCATCCTTGAGAGTGGGGTTGTAGCGGTACAGAGGCCAGTAGCCGGTCTGCACGGCCAGCTTGGCTTCTTCAAGGCTGCGGCCCATACCCTTGCGGATACCCTGGTTGATGCAGGGAGCGTAGGCGATGATGAGCGAAGGTCCATGATAGGCTTCGGCTTCCTTGAAGGCCTTGAGCACCTGGTTCATGTCGGCGCCCATGCTCACGCTGGCGACATAGACATAACCGTAGGTCATGGCCATACGACCGAGGTCCTTCTTGCGCACGGGCTTGCCGGCAGCAGCGAACTTGGCGATGGAGCCGAGCGGGGTAGCCTTGGAGGCCTGGCCGCCGGTGTTGGAGTACACTTCGGTGTCCACCACGAAGACGTTGATGTCCGCACCGGAAGCGATGACGTGGTCGAGACCGCCGTAGCCGATGTCGTAGCCCCAGCCGTCGCCGCCGAATACCCAGAAGGACTTCTTTGTGAAGAGGTCCTGCATGGTCCACAGCTTTTCGAGGGCTTCATTGCCGTCAACGTCGGTGAGTTCGTCAAGGACGGCTTCGCCGTATTCACGGGAGAGCTTGGCGTCTTCCTTGTTGTCGAGCCAGCCCTGCAGAGCCTTCTTCAGCTCTTCGCTGATGCCGGGCACTTCGAGGGCTTCGCGGCAGGCGAGAGCCAGACCGTCACGGCGCTGCTTGTAGGCGTCGTGCATGCCGAGGCCGTATTCAGCCGCGTCTTCGAACAGGGAGTTGCCCCAGGCCGGGCCGAAACCGTCCTTGTTCTGGCAGTAAGGCGTGGTGGGAGCGGAGCCGCCCCAGATGGAGGTGCAGCCCGTGGCGTTGGCGATGACCATGCGTTCACCGAACAGCTGGGTGAGCAGCTTGACATAGGGAGTTTCGCCGCAGCCGGCGCATGCGCCGGAGAATTCCAGCAGGGGCTGACAGAACTGGGAACCCTTGAGGGTGCTGCGATCCACCAGGTCGTCCTTGATGGAGATGTTTTCTTCCGCGAACTTGAGGTTTGCCACCTGAGCTTCCAGCTGGGTTTCCAGGGGCTTCATGACAAGCGCCTTTTCCTTGGCGGGGCAGACGTTGGCGCAGGAACCGCAGCCGAGGCAGTCCTGAGCATAGACCTGCATGCGGAACTTGAGGCCCTTGAGTTCCTTGCCGGCGGCGTCGATGGTGACGAAGCTTTCCGGAGCGCCTTCCAGTTCTTCTTCCGTGGCGAGCACGGGACGAATGGCGGCATGGGGGCATGCCATGGCACAACGGTTGCACTGGATGCACTTGGTGGAATCCCATTCGGGCACGGCCACGGCTACGCCGCGCTTTTCATAAGCCGCGGAGCCCTGCGGGAATGTGCCGTCTGCATACTTGGTAAACGCCGAAACGGGGAGCGAATCTCCGTCCATCTTGGACACCGGCTCAACGACCTTGTTGACAAAATCAACGAGATCCTGGCGCTCGCCGGTGGCTGCTGCCTCAGGAGCCTGCTCGGAAAGGGTCTTCCATGCTTCGGGAACCGCGACCTCCACAACGGCGTCAACGCCTGCGTCTATCGCCTTGTAGTTGAGCTCGACAACGGCGTCGCCCTTCTTGC
>CASFUJ010000223.1 GCA_949297645.1 uncultured Desulfovibrionaceae bacterium | reverse complement strand
GTTGACGAACTTTTTCCATGAAAGCAGCATGTTCTTGCGCACGCCGCCGCCCGCGATGACGGCCTGTATCACGTTGCGCACGCCGGTGATGCCGAACCAGATGGGTGCGCCGAGCCATGCCAGCACCCACCATTCCTGCGTGATGAGGAAAGTGACCAGGGCGGGAATGAAGCCGAAAAGAACCTTGAGGATGTTGGAAAAGGTAGTGTTCAGGTAGGCCTTTCCCGTGGTTTTCTCCTCTTCTTGTTCGGGAGTCTGGCTGTCGGGCACAAGACCGTTGGACTTTTCCACGGTAATGCCGCCCATGGTTATCACGTTGCCCGGCTGTGCGATGCGCACATCCTCTTCCAGAGGCTTCCATTCTCTCTTGCGGCGCATGCCGCAGGTGACAAGTCCGAGAGCGCGCCGCAGCCATAAGCAGAGGGCGCCTGTCTGTTCCCCCGGGCGGTATTCTTCCCGATAGCCGAGCTGTACCTGTATGGGCAGGGTGACCACGCTGATGTATTTGTTGCCTGTGAGGCGTTTGCGCGCGTTGCCGGGCAACGTCTCCGGTACGGCAAGTCCCATGCCGTAGCGGTTGCCGAGGTGACTTGTGGAGTCCGTGCCCATGTGGCTGGCCAGAGGGGCGTAGCGGTACAGGGCCTGAAGCGCGGGAATGTTGGCGAGAATGGCCCGGAATTTTTCGCAGCGCTCCTGCGTGTCCGGGCATGAGTCACAGTCGAAACGCCGGAGCATCTCGCGCAGAATACGCTTGAGGCGCATGACGTCGCCCTTGTTGATGGCAATCTGCAGCTCGTTGATTTCGGTAATATGGCTGAGATTCCCGTCGTACCATTCCTTGACGTTGAAGAGTTCCAGGTGCGTGATGAAACCCTGGCCGTCCCAGAGAAGCTCCAGAACGTCTTCCGCGGTGAGACCGGCGACCTGCAGCGTGATACGGTAACCGCTGCGCAGACTGCTCAGTCTTTCCAGAAGCTGCGGAACGTTCAGACGCATGAGTTCCGGCCGCGTGTCTTCCGGCGAGACGGGCGGGTCTTCCGGTGAGGGCAGGGTCGGGTTGCAGGCCGGGGCCAGGCAGCTGTCATGGATGACCGAGGGGGTAAACGCGTTCATGCGTCGCATGCGCCGCAGAATCTCTGCCCGGCGTTCTTCGTCCGCTTCCTCCAGCTCCATGGTCAGATCGTCAATCTTTGCCTGAAATTTCGGCAGCAGCATTTTGTGGGTAAACTCCGCCAGATGCAGCAGGGACGGCTGTCCGTTGCCCACAAAAGCAAGAAATTCGTCGGGATCCAGCGTGACGACGGGTATGCCCAGCTCTTTTGTCAGAGCAGGGGCGTGATGCGAGTTCCATAGCTCCAGTGTCGCCATCACATGTCCCTGTATCCAGCGTGAGGCGCTGCGACCTTCCTCCATGAAGGCGCTCATGGAAGGGGACGTGAGAAATTCCAGAAAGTCCTCGGTATCGGAAAAGCCGCGGGGAGCCCATATGAAGTCCACATAACGTCCCCGGAAGGCGGCGCGGAATTCCAGCCCGATACGCACGGTAATGCCCATGATGGCGGCGGCGTTCAGAAGTTCGCGGGCGACTTCCACGTCCACATAGTTGTAATAGACGACGGTGAGATTGCGTATGCCCTTTACCCACGCGTCCATGATGAGGAAGGTGGCGTTCTTGCGGCCCTTGGTGTTGGCGTCGTGCACATGCTGGTCAAGGGTGAGCTGGTTCCACTCCTCCGGCATCTCCATGAGATGGTGACGGGTGAGAAATTCGCGTACGATACGCGGATTGCCCGAGGCCGCTTTGCGGAAGTCGTGTATCAGTCTGAGCTGAGCCTCCTCGTCGTTGCGGGAACGGATGATGGCCTTCATTATCTGGATGAGCACCCGGCCCGTATTGTAGCGGAACGTGGTCTGAGCGCTGTGGAGCACTTCATCATGCAGGGTGCGCAACGCGGCCAGTCTGTCTTCTGCTGAACCGGTCTTGGTGAGGCTTCCCAGAAGATTGATGACGGCATGGGCCATCCGGTACTCGTGGGTGGTCGTCAGATTCAGAATACCGTGAGGGTGCAGTCTGGCATTGAAGATTCTGTGTTCCAAGTCGGAAGAGGGGCCGTAATCGATGATGTTGTTTATCATCTTCATCAGCTCTCTGTCCTGCCTGTCGAAGAAGAACATGTCGGGCATGGGACACCGCCGGAGAAGAAGGAGAAAAGTTTATGACAATTTGTCATAATATACGTTCAGAAAAAAATTACAGTCAACCGGAGGTGAATTTTATGACAGCTTCTTTATAATCTTGTGAACTGATTGCGTGATGGTGCAAGGTCGGGCGGCGTATTGCGGGAAGGCCCGCGCGTTCAGCAGAGGCGGAACCGGTGCGGAAAGCCTTGGTATGGCGGAAAGCAAAGGGACACGCGGTGCGGACGGACGGCGATAAAGAAGCGCGGGCCGTGCGGAGGCAGGCAGTAGCGGAGGAAGCAGGGCGTGCGTGTCGGGAGCTGCGGGAAAAGGACGCAGGCAGGGAAAACGTTTTGCGGCACGGCAGCGTGTTCCGAAGAAGGGAAGGAGCGCATGGCAGGCGCAAAAGCGCGGTGGGGAAAGACTGACCGGAGGCAGGGCAAAGTGACGGCGTCTTTTGGAGCGCGGACGTTTTGTCGGGGCAGGAGCATGGCGGGCGTATGAGAGCGCCGCAGGAAGAACAGGCGCGTCCGCTCGAACGTGTAGACTCGTGCCTGTCGTCTGGCGGATGGAAGCGGCCGCCCATGCTCGGAGCAGGGCGGCCCGGAAAAGGTCAGATGTGCTGATAGAGTTTTTTCCCCTCTTCATACAGGTCGACGCCGTAGCAGTCGGCAACGACGGTCACAGGGAAATCCTCCACTTCCATGGCGGCAAGGGCTTCCGGTCCGAGTTCCGGCCATGCCAACACGGTATAGGTCTTGATGCAGCGGGAAAGGAGCGCTCCCGCGCCGCCCGTGGCGGCGAAATAGACGCAGACGTTTTTCTGTATGGCGTCCATGACGGCAGAGGAGCGGTTGCCCTTGCCTATCATGCCGGCAAGCCCCAGCTCCAGAAGCTGCGGCGTGTAGGCGTCCATGCGGCCCGAGGTGGTGGGCCCGGCGGAGCCTATGGGCTTTCCCGGTTTCGCAGGAGTGGGGCCCACATAATAGATAAGCTGACCGGCAATATCGAAAGGCAGGCTTTCGCCCCGCTCCAGCGCTTCGGTCATGCGTTTATGAGCGGCGTCCCGTGCGGCGTAGATGGTGCCGCTGATGCGCACGAGGTCGCCGGCATGCAGCTTGCGGATATCCTCTTTGGAGAGGGGCGTGACCAGATGATGTATGGAAGACATGGCTTTTCCTTACAGAACGGCCTGTGCGTGACGCGCGGCGTTGCAGTTGATGTTCACGGCCACGGGGAGGCTGGCGATGTGGGTTGCGCAGAACTCCACGTTGACCTTGAAGGACTTGCCCTGGCTGTTGGTGCTCCGCTTGTGGGCGTGGCGGGGGACGCCCTGCTCATCCGTGCCCACAAAGACACAGTTGTGGTA